>CANPDS010000119.1 GCA_947573015.1 uncultured Muribaculum sp. | reverse complement strand
GTTGTTCCGTCTTCATTGAAGAGGGTGGTGATTGATTGTGCCACATTGTCGGTGTTGCCGATATTGTTTACAGCCACCATAGTGATGGCTGAGCTGGCTACGGCTACGCCACAGGCCAGCATGGCGGTTTTTGCGTACAGATTCATAGATGAATATGATTGAGTTAGTTTGTTTTTGAGAAAGGATAAGTGTTAAAATTCAAGAGTGGTGAATGTTAAAATTTAACGTTTCAGAGTTTGGACGCAAAAATAACGCTTTAGTTTAAATCCGTAGCATGCAATCCCACAACCTTAAATCTATTTAATAGTAGACCCATGAAATTAAGTGAAATTGACATATCAAATGTGAAAATGGATTAAAATTCGGCATAAAAGACTCTGGGTTAGAATACCATTAGCACTTATATGTTCAGACCGGATAGGAGACGGATGTAGATTGAGATTGCCTCTCGGATCTCTTTGGGATGTATGTATTCGTCGGGAGTGTGGGAGCGTGCTGAGTCGCCCGGACCGCATTTTACGGAAGGCCATGGCATAAGCGCCTGATCGCTGAGGGTAGGTGACCCAAATGGTGTGCGGCCCATCATGGTGAGCCGTTCCACTATAGGATGATCTGCAGCGATTGATGATGGATTGAGCCGTGTGGAGCGTGGCGTTAGCGTACATTCAGGAATTGCATCGCGCATCAATTGAAGTGTCTCGATGTTGGAATAGGCATCGGTAGTACGCACATCGGCTACAAAGCGGCATGTGTCAGGCACGACATTATGCTGTGTTCCCGCTTCGATCTGCGTTACGGATATTTTTACGGGTCCCAGTGTGGGCGATACTTTGGGAAATGTCAGTGAGCGGAGCGTGTTTATGGCATCGAAGGCTTTGTATATGGCGTTGACACCTTCGTTGCGCGCTGCATGACCGGCCACGCCTGTCGCCACGCAGTCGAGTACCATCAGCCCTTTCTCTGCTACAGCCGGATGCATGCCGGTTGGCTCGCCTACGATCGCCACATCGATAGGTGGCAATATCGGTATCACTGACTCTATACCATTCCTGCCGCTCACTTCTTCCTCCGCTGAAGCGAGCATCACGAGATTGTAGGTGCGCTTCTGCTGACTCATATATACGAATGTGGCAAGGAGCGACACGAGCGATGCTCCGGCATCGTTGCTCCCCAGTCCGTAAAGGCGTTCTTCCGCAGGATCATCTGTAGGGGAGAAGGGGTCGCGTGTCCATCCTTCTACCGGTTTCACGGTATCTATATGGGAGTTGAGCAGCAACGTGTGTCGTGCCGGATCGAAGTCAGGGGCAATAGCCCATACATTGTTGCCATTACGTTTGGGCAATGCTCCGGCTTGGTGCAGCCAAGTCTCGACAATGTCGGCAGCCTTAGTCTCGTCGCGGCTTAGGGATGGTGTGGCTATCAACTCTGTGAGCAGATCGATGGCCATATAGTAGAGTTCGTCCTGATCGGTTGTCA
This sequence comes from uncultured Muribaculum sp., assembly GCA_947573015.1. GTDB lineage: Bacteria > Bacteroidota > Bacteroidia > Bacteroidales > Muribaculaceae > Muribaculum. The sequence goes on along the minus strand of CANPDS010000119.1, from coordinate 6,267 downwards.
TTGTAATGTTTCTTGTGGAAATGATTCGGAAAGTAAGCAAATTTACTAAACATTCATTTACAGTCAGAGAAAATGTGCTAAATTTGCAACAAACATCCAAATATACCAGAAAACATAGGATTATGGTAAACTTTTCTCTTGAAGGGCGCATAGCGCTCGTTACCGGTGCCGCATATGGTATCGGACTGGCCATTGCCCAGGCATATGCCGAGGCCGGAGCAAAAATCGTATTCAACTGTTCGCGTCAGGAGACCGTTGACCGCGGAATGAAAGCTTATAAGGAACTCGGGATCGACGCAAAGGGATATGTCTGCGACGTTACTGATGAAGCTGCCGTCAAAGCTATGGTCGAGGATATCGAGAAGACTGTAGGCACCATCGATATACTTGTGAACAATGCCGGTATCATAAAGCGCATCCCGATGGAGGAGATGGCTGTAGAAGACTTCCGCCGCGTTGTCGATGTTGATCTTATCGCACCGTTCATAGTGTCGAAGGCTGTGATCCCAGGTATGATCCGCAAGGGGCATGGTAAGATTATCAACGTATGCTCAATGATGAGTGAGCTTGGGCGTGAGACCGTCAGCGCATATGCCGCTGCGAAAGGTGGCCTGAAGATGCTCACCAAAAACATCTGCTCGGAGTATGGCGAGGCCAACATACAATGTAATGGCATCGGCCCGGGCTATATTGCCACCGAACAGACAGCACCTCTGCGCGAGCGTCAGCCTGATGGTTCGCGCCATCCGTTTGATCAGTTTATCGTATCGAAGACACCTGCAGGACGATGGGGTACGCCCGAGGATCTGATGGGCCCGGCAGTATTCCTTGCATCCGATGCATCCGATTTTGTCAACGGTCACATCCTATATGTCGACGGAGGCATACTGGCCTATATCGGTAAACAGCCTAAATGACATGGCACATCGACACACAATATCGGCTTTTGGTGCAGTCGCAGCATTGATGGCGCTGTCGGCATGCGGGCGCGAGGGGATCACCCTTGAGGTGGCGAACACGCTTGATGAAATGCGCGAAGGTGAGATTGTGGAGATGCCTGTTGCGGCAATACAGTCCGCACTCCCTTCTTCATTCCGCATGCTTGACCGGCATGGAGATGAGGTGCCGTATCAGATCACATATGACAGTCTTCTGATATTTCCGGCTACGGTAGAACCGCTCTCTGTTGCAGAATACCGCATTGTCGCTGGTGAACCTGCTGCAGTCGATACGGTAGTTGTCGGAAAACTCTATCCGGAGCGTCTTGACGATATAGCATGGGAGAACGAACGCAGTGGCTACCGCATATACGGACCGGCCTATCAGGCATCGGGAGGTAAAGTGTTCGGCTACGACATACACACCAAAAAGGTGGAATATCCGGCGGTGGACGAACGTTATGCTCGTGAGATAGATGAGACTAACTGGGAACGGCTCCGTATGCTCCGCGAAGCTGGGCGTACGGCCGAAGCCGACAGCCTGCAGCGGTGGATATCGTACCATGTCGACACTGGTACCGGTATGGATGTCTATACTGTTGGGCCTACGCTTGGGGCCGGAGTCTCGGCATTCATGCGTCCCGACTCAACGTTGATTTATCCAAAATGCTATACCGATTGTGAGATACTCGACAACGGTCCGCTGCGTTTCACCGTAAAACTTCGATTCGGGGCGGAGGCCGTAGGTGCCGATACGGCAGTAGTGGAGCATCGTTTGCTATCTCTTGATTCCGGGGCGCCGCTCAACCGTACGGTGCTCCGTTACGAGGGGATGAGCGAAACCACCCCGATTGTTTCGGGTATTGTGGTGCATCGTCAGAATACTTCAGGCACGGCTTCAGATCCGGCACTGAATATCATAGCCTATGCCGACTCGACCGATAATCCTGACAATGACAACGGGGTTATATATATCGGTGTGATGACTCCGCAAGGATCGCCAGAAACGGCTCCGCATGTTGCCAATATTCCCCTCAAGATTCAGGCGGCCGATGCTGTTGGCCATACTGCTCTCATCAGTCGTTATGTTCCGGATAGTGAATATGTATATTACTGGGGCTCAGATTGGAGCAAGCATGGCATCACATCAATGTCCGATTGGATGACGCGTCTTCAGTCGTTCGCACGCCGGGTCGGCTCACCTCTAACTGTTACAATAAAAAATAATATTATACCATGGAAGAAGTATTCAAATACATAATAGGCCTTGGTGCAGCTGTCATGATGCCTGTGATCTTCACTGTGCTTGGTCTGTGCATAGGCATAAAGCTCGGCGACGCTCTTAAGAGCGGACTGAAGGTGGGCGTGGGATTTGTGGGTCTCAGTATAGTGACCGCTCTCCTCACATCTACTCTCGGACCGGCCCTTGACGGAGTGGTCGATATATACGATCTTCAGCTTCATGTGTTCGACATGGGTTGGCCGGCGGCTGCTGCCGTTGCTTACAACACTGCTGTCGGTGCTTTCATCATCCCGGTGTGTCTTGGTGTCAACATACTTATGCTTGTGACACGCAGCACACGCACCGTAAATATCGACCTGTGGAACTACTGGCACTTCGCCTTCATCGGTGCTGTGATCTACTTTGCCAGCGGTTCTCTTGCAATGGGATTCTTCGGTGCCATCATCTGCTATATACTTACCTTGGTCATAGCCGATATGACAGCCTCGCGTTTTCAGAAGTTCTACAAGGGTATGGATGGTATATCAATTCCACAGCCATTCTGTGCGGGCTTCGCTCCATTTGCCTGGGCCATCAACAAGTGTCTTGACAAGATTCCCGGCATGGACCGCATGGAGATCGATGCCGAGGGTCTTAAGAAGAAGTTTGGTCTGCTCGGCGAGCCTCTGTTTCTCGGGGTTGTAGTTGGCGTGGGTATCGGTTGCCTCACGTGCCGCAGCTGGGGAGAAATAGCCGACAAGATACCTTATATACTTGGCCTTGGCATAAAAATGGGAGCCGTTATGGAGCTTATACCGCGCATAACGGTGCTCTTCATTGAGGGTTTGAAGCCAATCTCCGATGCCACACGTGCGTTGATTGCGCGTAAGTTCAAGGGTGCCGAGGGGCTTTCGATAGGCATGAGTCCGGCGCTTGTCATTGGGCATCCTACCACACTTGTGGTGTCGCTGCTTCTTATACCGGTCACATTGCTGCTTGCAGTGGTGCTCCCTGGCAATCAGTTCCTTCCGCTGGCGTCGCTGGCCGGAATGTTCTATGTATTTCCTTTGGTGTTGCCTTTTACCAAAGGAAACGTTGTCAAGACCTTTATCGTGGGGCTTGTGGTGATGGTGATCGCTCTCTACTCAGTGACCGCTCTGGCCTCGTGGTTCTCCCTTGCAGCACGCGATGTATATGCCGTTACTGGCGATAGCGCCGTTGCCATACCTCAGGGATTCGAGGGTGGAAGTCTTGACTTCGCCGGAAGTCCTCTGGCATGGGTGCTGTTTCAGTGTACTCATAATATGGGCTACATCGGCATAGGGCTTATTTCCCTCTTCACCATGGGTGTGGTGGCATGGAATCGATTTACCATAGCCCATCCAAAAACATCTGCCTCTGATTCAGAGGTAGAGGAAGCCATTTGATACCAGATAACCAATCAAGAATATGAAGAAATTATTAACATTAGCTTTCGTTATGTCAGCAATAGCAGCTTCGGCACAGACCGACTACTCGATACTTCGCGCATGTCATCCCGATGATGTGAAACGTTACGACACCGAGCAGTTGCGCTCGCATTTCATGATGCCAAAAGTAATGGAGCAGGATAAGGTGAATCTTACCTATTCGCTCTACGACCGTATTGTATACGGTGGGGTAGTGCCGGTTGCAAAGACTGTTGCTCTTGAGACCATCGATCCTCTGAAAGCCGAATACTTCCTTGAACGTCGCGAACTTGGTGTGATCAATGTTGGTGGCGACGGCATAGTAACTGTCGACGGTAAGGAGTATGAGTTGCACTTCAAGGATGCTCTATACGTTGGACGTGGCAACCGTAATGTCACTTTCCGTTCGAAGGATGCGTCCAATCCCGCACGTTTCTATCTGAATTCCACTCCGGCTCATAAGGCTTATAAAACACAGCTCGTGACTATCGACGGCCGTAAGGGCACAATCAAGGCCAACTCGTTCGCCGCCGGAAAGATGGAGGAGAGCAACGACCGTGTCATCAACCAGCTTATCGTAGCAAATGTGCTTGAGGAGGGTCCCTGCCAGTTGCAGATGGGCCTTACAGAGCTTAAACCCGGAAGCGTGTGGAACACTATGCCGGCACATACCCACGACCGTCGCGTTGAGGTGTACTTCTACTTCAACGTACCCGAAGGCAACGCTATCTGCCATCTTATGGGTGAGCCGCAGGAGAACCGCCTCATCTGGCTGCACAATGAGCAGGCAGTCATGGCTCCGGAATGGAGTATACATGCTGCCGCAGGTACCAGCAACTATATGTTTGTCTGGGGCATGGGTGGCGAGAACCTCGACTATGGCGACATGGACAAGGTGACCTATCTTGAAATGAAGTAACTACTCGTAGATCGGTGCCTGACGGCATCGGATATGCACGGAAAGGAGGCAATCATACAGCAAGGTGTATGATTGCCTCCTTTCCGTTTTTTGCTTTACGGATAAATATTTGTAACTTTGCGAAAATTTTAGGGATAAGGGTGTGGTGTACCCATACGGGACCTTAAATCACATGCCTCAAATCGCGATTCCCTGAAAGTGTAGCTACAAACAATCAGAATATTACTTATAAGTATGAGCAAGAAATTCAATGAGTATGGTAAGCTCAACCTCCCTGAAGTAAACCGCACGGTGCTTGAGGGATGGAACCGTGAGCATCTCTTTGAGCAGAGCATGAAGGTACGCGAGGGCGCACCGTCATTTGTTTTCTACGAAGGCCCCCCTTCGGCTAACGGTATGCCTGGCATACACCATGTCATTGCCCGTACTATTAAGGATACATTCTGCCGCTATAAGACCATGAAGGGCTTCCAGGTGAAGCGTAAGGCCGGATGGGACACTCATGGACTACCCGTAGAGCTTGGGGTGGAGAAAAGTCTCGGCATCAAGAAAACCGATATCGGCACAAAAATATCGGTCGACGACTACAACGCCGCCTGTCGCCGTGAGGTGATGAAGTATACCCGCGAGTGGGAGAATCTTACCAACTCAATGGGTTATTGGGTGGATATGAACGACCCATATATCACCTACGACAATCGTTTCATCGAATCGGTTTGGTGGCTTCTGGCTCAACTTCATAAAAAGGGCTACCTCTATAAAGGCTACACCATACAGCCATATTCTCCTGCTGCGGGTACAGGCCTTAGCAGCCATGAGCTTAACCAGCCCGGCTGCTACCGCGATGTTAAGGACACCACTGTCACCGCGCAGTTTGTCATTGCCGAGCCAAAGCCGGAAATGACAGAGTGGGGTACTCCCGTATTCCTTGCATGGACCACTACACCATGGACCCTTCCTTCCAACACCGCTCTCTGTGTCGGCCCGAAAATTGAGTATGCACTCGTGCAGACATTCAATCCATATACCGGCGAGAAGATTTCGGCCATCATGGCCAAGGAGCGTGTAGCCGCTTACTTCAAGGCTGAAGGCGCAGAGGCTCCGATGGAATATACTCCCGGCGACAAGGTGGTGCCGTTCCGTGTTGTGAAGACCTATGCCGCCGATGAGCTTGTCGGCATGCGTTACCGCCAGCTCATGCCATGGGTGAAGCCCTGTGAGAAGGTCAACCATCTCGCCCCTGATTTTGTCCGCACATATGCTGAGGCACATCCAGACAAGACATTCACAGCCGGACGCGATACATTCGTGGAGCTTGCCGATGAGGCTTTCCGTGTGATCCCCGGCGACTATGTGACCACTGAGGATGGTACCGGTATAGTGCATATCGCACCTACTTTCGGTGCCGACGATGCCAAGGTGGCTAAAGCTGCCGGAATCCCCGGACTATATATGGTTACCCCCAAGGGTGAGACACGCCCGATGGTGGATCTTACTGGAAAATATTATACTGTCGATGAGTTGGCTCCCGCATTTGTGGAGGCATGTGTCGACGTTGAGGCATACGGACATCATGCAGGTGAGTATGTGAAGAATGCCTATGATCCAAAGTTTAATCCCGAAGGAAAGTATGATGAGGCGGCGGCTGCCAAGGCCGAGGACCTCAATATCGTGATAGCTATGGAGATGAAGAAGGCTGGTGAGGCTTTCCGCATCGAGAAGCATGTGCACAATTATCCC
>CANPDS010000118.1 GCA_947573015.1 uncultured Muribaculum sp. | reverse complement strand
ATTATCTCGGATTTGGGCCATCGTTGGCCAGCTGCACAAGATATGCTCCATAGGCATTACCGGCAAGAGGCTGGGCAATGTCAAGCAACTGCTCCGCCGTGATAAATCCACGCCGGAAAGCTATCTCCTCAAGCGCAGCGATCTGGAATCCCTGCCGCTTTTCTATAGCGGCCACAAAATTTGAGGCCTCAAGAAGCGAATCCACAGTGCCTGTATCGAGCCATGCAAATCCACGTCCGAACTTTTTCACGCTCAATCGCTTCTGGCTGAGATAATTCATGTTAACAGAAGTGATCTCCAGTTCTCCACGTGGCGAAGGTTTCACCTCTGATGCCACTTTTACTACATCGTTTGGATAGAAATACAGTCCGACAACAGCGAAATCCGATGTCGGAAACTCTGGTTTCTCCTGAATATCCATAGCCTTGCCGTCAGCATCGAAACTTACCACACCGTAACGTTCCGGGTCCTGCACCTGATATGCAAACACTACAGCATCACGCTGCTCACGCACCAAGCGTGCTGCATCGTTGAGCATTCCGGTAAATCCCTGTCCATAGAATATGTTGTCGCCGAGCACCAACACCACATCATCATCTCCAATAAAATCCTTACCGATGATAAACGCCTGTGCCAATCCCTCAGGACGAGGCTGCTCGGCATATTCAAATCTTACACCCAGACGGCTTCCGTCGCCAAGCAGACGCTTGAACGAAGGCAGATCGTCAGGAGTGGATATTATAAGGATATCACGTATGCCGGCAAGCATAAGCACCGACACGGGATAATATACCATAGGCTTGTCATAAATGGGAAGCAGCTGCTTCGACACTCCTTGAGTCACAGGATAAAGACGCGTGCCGGCTCCACCGGCGAGAACTATACCTTTCATATTTGGTTGTTATATACAGTTTAACGAAATACAGAGCGATTATGGTGTGAGAATTAAGAAATTTTCACTACTCCTTCACAATCTCCCTGATCATTCCTGCCACATAGGGCGTAGGCTTCAACGACATAGCCCTGCGCAGATAACCGAGGGCCTCCTCCATCCGGCCATTATTCTTGAAATAATTGCCCAGATACAGCAATGCTTCATAATTGTAAGGATGCATGGCGAGCAATTGCCGATAAGTATCCACAGCTCCCTCGTAATTCCCTTGCAACAACTGTCCCTGAGCCAAAGCCAGCATGAAATCGGCATTGTCTGGCGCTCCCGAGAGCATTATGCGGCTATATGTCACTATGCCCTCGCCATTGCGGCGAAATAGATAGTAGCGCAACAACTGCTTGTCGATACTCCGTCCAAGCCACGGTTGGCGCTCTTTAAGCAATAACAGATACCCTTCATACTGAGAAGTCTGCCCAAGAGAGAAACTGACACTTCTCACACCTTGCAGCAATGAGTCCATAGGCACAAGATTGGCCTGTGCGCGCTCGGTCACCGCCATCTCGTAGTCAGGCAGAGAGCGCATGCCAGCCACCACAATGGCATGCGAATAATTGTCGCACACCTTGGGACGCTCCTCCATCATCAGCTCATACATAGCTGCGGCATTGGCCCACTCGCCATATCTGAAGAAGCGCGAGGCTTTTTCTGCCGTAGCCTCATAGCTACGTCTACCGGTAGCCTGTAGCTCGGCCGACATGGCAGAGATATGACCGCACAACAATGTCACGGCAAACATAAGCCATATTTTTATCCGCAATCTTTTCATGCTGAAAAATGCTTTTCGTATATTTGCAAAATACAATATTCAAATTTACAAATATATTGCAATGAGAACAAAATATAACCGCATACTTTTAAAACTTAGCGGCGAATCACTCGCCGGAGGAAAGGGTCACGGCATTGATACCGAACGCCTCAATGCTTACGCCAGTCAGATTCAGGAAGTGGTGGCATCGGGCGTACAGGTAGCCATCGTGATCGGAGGCGGCAATATTTTCCGTGGCCTTCAGGGTGCATCCAAAGGATTCGACCGTGTGAAAGGCGACCAGATGGGTATGCTTGCCACGGTAATCAACTCACTCGCTCTGAGTTCGGCTCTTGAGGCAGTGGGACAACCGGCAAAAGTATTCACAGCCATAAATATGTTTCCCATCGGTGAGCACTACAGCAAGTGGCGTGCCATTGAAGCGATGGACCGTGGAGAGGTGGCCATAATCTCAGGCGGCACAGGCAATCCATTCTTCACCACCGACACCGGCTCAGCACTGCGTGGCATAGAGGTACAGGCCGATGTGATGCTAAAAGGCACACGTGTCGACGGCATCTACACCGCCGATCCGGAAAAGGACCCCACCGCCACAAAATTCACAGAGATCACTTACGATGAAGTATACACACGCGGTCTGAAAGTAATGGACCTCACCGCCACAGCCCTCTGCAAAGAGAATGGCCTACCTATTATCGTGTTTGACATGGACACTCCCGGCAACCTCGCGAAAGTGCTTGCCGGAGATACGATAGGCACCCTCGTATACTGATCTGGAAGTATCCATTAATCAAGAAATTACTCAAAAAACATAAACCAATGGAAGTAAAAGACTATCTCGACCCAGCTGAGGAAAAAATGGAGATGGCCGTTGCCTATCTCGACGAATCACTTGCCCACATCCGTGCAGGCAAAGCCAATCCGAAGATCCTTGATGGAATCCGTGTGGAATACTACGGCAGCGCAGTACCCATCTCCAACGTAGCCAATATCTCTGTGCCCGATGCACGAACAATCGTGATCACTCCTTGGGAGAAAGCGATGTTTAAGGAGATCGAACGCGGTATCATCAACTCAGAGGTAGGCATAATGCCTGAAAACAATGGTGAGGTAATCCGCCTGTCAATCCCACCTCTTACCGAGGAACGCCGTAAGAATCTCGTAAAGCAATCGAAGGCTGAGGCTGAGAACGCCAAAGTATCAGTGCGCAATGCCCGCCGCGATGCCATCGAAGGCCTTAAGAAAGCTGTAAAGCAGGGCATGCCCGAGGATGTGGAGAAAGATGCCGAAGCACAGGCACAGAAACTACATGATAAATTCATGAAACAGATCGACGATCTCTTCGCAGCCAAAGAGAAAGAGATCCTTACCGTCTGATCATCACCAACGCAGCACCACGGCCACCGACTCCAGCTCCGCAGATATCGGAGGAACAAGTTTGGCCACACGCACCATACCACCCGCAATTGCGGGAAACTTCTCCAGCATGGCGTCTTTAAGGCGCCATGCTGCATTTTCTATAAGCAATGACGGAACCGCCATCACATCCTTTGCAACAGCCACCACGTCGGCATAATTTACCGTGCCGTCCAACACGTCATGTTCCAAAGCGTAACGGGCTGGATAGCGCAGATGCACCGTTACCTCAAAAAGATTGCCTACACACGTCTCCTGCGCCCCTACGCCATGACGTGCATACAGACGCAACCCATTGACCTCAATAGTCACTTCATCCATAATATCTATCTATGAAACAATATTTAAAGGATACTCATCAGACCACACTCTCCTAATGACAACAACCGTAGACGCGCTCACCATCCACCGGAAGCGCCACCACCACCGGTCATGCCACCGCCAAACGATCCGCCGGAGAATCCACCACCGCCAAATCCACCACCACGGCCACCGACAGGAGGCACAATAACCACTGGCGGCAACTTAGGTATATTGTAGGCCACGGAATTGACATTTTTACAGTTAAGGCATCTATACACCTTGGCTCCACGTCCGGGAGACATAGTAGTGGGCTTCGCAATAACACGATCGGCAACCATGGTGCATGCTCGCGCACCACAATGTGGACACGGCGTATAGCTCTTCGTCTCGTTTACATATGGCAATATGTCGGTCTCGCCACAGTTGGGACATAACCATACGTCGTAATCTACCGAATTGAGGCGTTCTTCAGTATCCTGAGCCGGTGTAAGATAAGCATTGTCGGCCTTCTCATCAAGCCGCTTCATAGCATTGCCGCAATTAGGGCATTTTCTCGGAGCTACCCTCAGACGACGCATTATGACCATCAGAGGAATAAAAGCCACAAGCCCCATGCCTATCGTAGCAAACGCCACTACAAGCGCAGGCAGCTGCAATTGCTTGAGCTTCATATAACGGGCGTAACGTCCCTGCTTTCTGGAACTGATGAGTACGATGATCAACCATATCAGCATCAGCGCCGCTATTACCTTGCTAACATCAACCCATATCCCGAATAGATCCACGTTGTCAGCACCATTGCCGGCCCCTTGGTCATTGGCATACTCCGACATAAGTTCCTCGGTAGCTCCAGGAGTGGTAAGCAGATGCGACAGACCATCTACGGCCTCTGCCACTCCACCATCCACATCACCCTCCTTGAAACGCATGTTGGAACTGCGTATGATACGTCCGGCCAGTACATCCGGCACCACCCCTTCCACACCATATCCTGTGCGTATGGCGGCACGGCGGTCGCCGATAGCCACGATATACAGTATGCCGTTGTCTTTATCTTTCTTGCCCATCCCCCATTTGGTGAACAGGTCGGTTGCGAAAGTGTCGATATCGCCACCCTCTATTCTGTCGACCACCACCACAGCAAGCTCTGCCGATGATTGTGTCCATACATTTCTTATAGCACGGTCAAGGCTATCGCGCATAGCCGGAGATAGAAGTCCGTCAGGATCCGATACATAACGGCGAGCATCAGCCACATGCACATTGGGAATTTCATCAACTCCATGCACTGCGGCTATGCAGGAAAACATAGCCGTAAAGATCATCAATAATGTCAGATATATTTTTTTCATAAGTTCACCTCATCATGGATTATTTGACCACATCCCTCACACTGCCGGAAGAGAGTGTCCATTAAGTTTACGGTATAGATCGAGAGCATACACATCGGTCATGGCCGACATATGGTCAAGAGCTGACTGTATTTTGCCATAGAGCGTAGGAGCCGCGGTGTCGTACTGCTGAGGCACCTTGCTTAGCAGCAGCCGGGAATAGTTGAGCGACGGATTGCGCACGGCATGGATCAGTTTGCCAAGAAGGAAAGAGATAATCCTGTTGCCGGCAAGCTCGATATCCACCACATCGCCGGCACAATATATCTTGTTCCACGCCAATTCCGAACAACGGTGATATCCATTGCGCTCCAGACTCGTGATGTGGTCAAGAAGCGATCCTTCAAACCGCCCATGGAGTATCATATCCTCATTGTCAACAAACGCACGCGCACAACAGCTCACAAGAGTACCTATCACACTTGATCGCATGTAAGCTATCTTCTCGTTAGGATCGGCCACATTGCCCATCACACCCAGCATATGTGCACGACGCTCCTCATTGAAGAAACCAAGAAAAGCTTCGGTCACCTCCTCCGTTGACACTACATGAAGTTTATGCGCATCCTCCATATCCATCACTTGATAGCATATGTCGTCGGCGGCCTCCACTATATACACCAACGGATGCCTTGCATAACACACTTCCCCCTCCGGACCCGGTGTGGATATCATGCCCAGTTCATCGGCAATCTTCCGGAATGTATCAACCTCAGTGGCAAAAAAACCGAACTTCCCGTTCCTACCTGCCAACCGTGACTCAAATGGGTATTTAACGATAGAAGCAAGCATGGAGTAGGTCATGGCAAACCCTCCGGGTCGACGGCCCTTAAACTGATGTGTGAGCTGTCTGAATGAATTGGCGTTGCCCTCGAAATGAGTAAGATCGGCCCATTGCGCCTCGGTGAGTTCCTCACGCAGCGCAGCACCCTCACCTTCACTGAAAAATGTGGATATCGCCTTCTCTCCTGAATGTCCGAATGGAGGATTGCCCAGATCGTGGGCCAGACATGCTGCGCCTACTATCTCATCTACAGCATCAAGCTTCCCTACCCATGGTTCCATGGCATGACGCACACGGAGTTCTCTCACAATCTCATTTGCAAGACTACGCCCCACGGAAGCCACCTCCATCGAATGAGTCAGACGATTGTGCACAAAGACCGATCCCGGCAGCGGGAACACCTGAGTCTTGTTCTGTAGCCGTCGGAATGGCGAAGAAAACACCAATCGGTCGAAATCACGTTGAAAATCACTGCGTGTTCCGCATTTAGGATCATGGTAATCCTCCAGCCCAAGCCTTTTGTCGCAAATGAGCCGATCCCATGACATAACGGACATACTATCACTCTTAATCATAAGTCCAAAGATACGAATAAGTAGAGTGCTTTGCCAAATTTATTTGAGTATTGCCATACGTAAGTATCTTAAACGCTGCAATAACATCATACCCAATAGCATTAATCCTCCCATGCTGAGTGTAGCACGGCAATTACCACCACACTCACCGCAAGGGAGGATTATGAGATATCCGGCAGATTGCTTCAACCAATCTTCCGGGCATTAATTATCAAAGCATCTTTAGAGCCGCTGCATAATCAGGCTCCGTTGTGATCTCTTCTACAAGTTCACGATAAATCACCTTTCGATTTTCGTCGAGAATTATGACCGCACGGGTGAGCAATCCCTTAAGAGGGCCATCCACAAGCATCACTCCATACTCCTGACCAAATTCAGGCGAGCGGAATGCTGAGGCAGGAATCACATCCTTGATACCCTCGGCTGAGCAGAAACGTCCGGCAGCAAATGGAAGGTCAACTGAAACACATAGCACTACAGCGCCATCCTTTTCAGCAGCTTTCTCATTGAAACGGCGCACCGACATAGCACACACAGCCGTGTCAAGACTGGGGAATATATTAAGTACGATCTTCTTGCCGGGGAAATCGGCAGGGGTTAGTTCTTTTAATTCAGGAGATACAAGAGCAAACTCGGGTGCTGTAGCACCTACTGCAGGAAGCATTCCATAAGTATGGCATGCATTACCTTTAAAATATACGGTTTCCATTTTTTTGAAAAATTTACTTAATTAGCAGATCCATAGCCATGAGACTGAATTTAAAATCAGTGCAACACAGCCGCTTTCTGAATAACATCCGTCACAAACGATTTGTTGTAACCTACCACTACATCGGCCACGATTCCATCGGTGCCAACCATCACTACCACAGGGCTGAAAGTGGCTGTTCCGCAGTCGCGGGCAAGTCCTTTGGCCGATACAAGCGTCGTTTCTCCCATTCCATCGGCAGGGAGGAGCGAGTCGATCGCATCACGGTCATTGCTCACCGCGGCCCATATCACATCGGCATTATAAGGGAGCTGCATCACGGCATCACGCACTCCATCGACAGTCTCTTTGGCAAACGCAGACACAGGATCAAGCACAACAACAAGTGTAGGAGCCTTAAATCCCTGCGACGGGCCATGATACGTATATCGTTCACCGGTAAGTGTGGCAAGCGCGAAGCGCGGCAACGGCTGGCCGGGAAGATTGACTATAGCAAATGTGTTGTCGCGATATTTCTCGAATACCTTAGGATACAGATTCTGGAGCACTTTGTCGCTCAAGGGCCCGCAATCCACCGGAGAGGTCGGTGCCACATATCGGGCGATTATAGTCTGCTCGGCAAGAGCTCCCGGATTGTTGTCAGTAGAGATGTAATATGGCATGCCGGTATCGGAGTCGAATGCATAAAGAGCTTCGCGCGACACCGAGCCATCCAGCACAAGCGTAGCCTTCAGAGCCACAGCCTTACGTCCTTCGACAATAGTATCAGGAGCAATATGCCATTGATAGTCGGGCGATGCCGTGATGGCACAGATCTCGTCGGCAATAAACTGGGGCAGAAGTTCGGCAAACTGTGTGC
>CANPDS010000117.1 GCA_947573015.1 uncultured Muribaculum sp. | reverse complement strand
TGATGTCTTTGGTCGATACCTCATTCATAACTCCCATGGCCATTGCCGCAGGTGAATAAAATGTATGAGGATCTCCGAATCCTGATATTGAGGAATAACTCACATGGCACTGCATTGCATCGGTGGCTATTCCTCCGATTGACATTGACATGCCGCTTATCCTTACAGTTTTGCCATCCGGCACCGTAATACCGAATTCAATGTAACGTGTCGGAGATTCATCAATATCACCGTCTGGCCATACTCCTCCTGTGGGCACGAGATTGATTCCATTATTATATTCTACGACTTCCAGTCCATGAATATTCATGGCACCTACATTAATATCTCCATCGAGATCATATTCACTACCTGTCTGCAAAGGCCAAACCAAAGACAATGCACCACTTCCGGGGATAGCCAGTCCTGTGGCGCTTACCGGAATGTTCATAGAAGAATTGGAAGCAGATGCCGTAAGTGTTCCTGAGAGTTCCCCGGGATTTTTGAGCGAAGCCTTTACATAAAAGGTACCTATTATAGTGCCGCCGTCATATGGCAACTGTATGGATTTGCTCCATCTTACCTTATCAGTGGATATATCAAAAACACCGTCGGAAGTGATGGTGACATTTCCACTTTCAGGACTCAGACCGAATCCTGTAATGGTAAACTCTTTATTAAGAACATTCCCAACATATGCCTCACCAAGATTCCCGGAAGTGGGGGAGATGCTTAATCCGGCATCGCTGACGTTGATATGATCGGCAAGGATGCCCTTGTCGCTCATAATCTCAGCACATCTGCGTGCTATCAGAGCCGCACCGGCTACACTAAGGTGGGTGGAACCTTGGCCATCAGATAGCAATTCGTGAGTCTTTGCATCACCATACTTCACAAATAACTCACGAGAAGCTTCTGTAAGATCAATAAATGGAACGGTCATTTCCAAGGCAAGCTGTTCCATCTGCCAACGGAAATCCATAGAATGGTCATCAGCAGAAATCTTATTCCCGATAGTAGGTCCGTCAGCGGTAAGTTTGCTGAAGCTGTCGCCCAGATCGTGGCGTGCAGCACGACGGATGTCTCCATCACTAGTGAAATTCATACGGCATACTGACGAGGCAAGAAGAGGAATTGCATCCAGCGCACGTGTCTCCTCCACAAGTTTTCGGAGAGTTTTTACATAAGTATCATTAGGAATCGACCCTCGGGTATCAACAGTGGCGGCAGTCTGCGTATCACCAATACCTATGTAATAGTCATATAACTGCTGACCATCCATACCTCCATTTTTCTCATCGTTATGTGCGAATTGCAGTAGCACATAGTCGCCGGGCTTAAGAGACTTCTTGATTGTAGGCCAATATGCTGCACCATTATAAAATCCTTGCACATCCATACCGCCTTTTCCTCGGTTGATAACGGTGATGTCTGAGTCAAAAAATGTGCCGAAATACTGCCCCCAACCGCGGGTTGGGGTTGAGCCATCGGTAGCATAGTCGGCCATCGTGCTGTCGCCACATGTAAAAATAGTCTGAGCGCTTATTCCCCATGGAATAGTTGCACAGATCGCTGACAATAATAATTGTTTAAATTTTTCCATAGAAATCTGATTTAACTGATTTCTACAAATTTATTAGCCGACGAGCCTCAGCCAGGTGATGATAATTGGCGCGTTAGGGGGGTAAATTTGACACAAGGATAATGGATATTTAATTACTTACGACTTTGTACGGTTGCGTGCAGCATATTCAGAAGGGCTACATCCCATTTGCTCTTTGAAGACCATAGACATGTATTGTGGCGATTTGAATCCGCACCGATATGCTATTTCAGATACCGTAAGAGGACTGTCGCCTATGAGCCTTGCCGCCGCACGGACACGCACCAGACGTATGAATTCTTCTAAAGAAACTCCAATTTCCTCTTTAACTTTCCTGCGCAGAATGTTGCGCCCGGTGTTGAGACGCTGAGCTACATTTTCGGCTTTAAGGGATGCATTACCATAATCGTCATGTATTATATGGCATAACTGAGCCATGAGGCCATTGTCACCATAACTACAGTCAGCAAGTGTGGCGCGGATATAATAGTCAAGTCTGTGTTTCTGTTTATACTGTTTGTACATTCGGAGAGACAGTATGATCAATAAAATAGTCAAAAAACTCAGACTAAATATAATCAGACATACTTCGGCAATCTCCATCCATGTACGGGCTGCCATTATGTTTACGGTGGTGATATTGTTGCACAACACATTGTAGGCATCGGTAGAGCGCAGTTGCAGAGCGGTGTGTCCGGCCCCTAAAGAAGAGAGGCGAATCTCTCTCCCATGCCCAAGATCAATCCAACCACCGCAAGTATCAAGCCGATATGCATACTTTATATTATCTGCTCCCGAAAATTCAATGGCTGTAAAATGAATGGCAACATCCCTGACTCCTCTGGGAAGATTTATTGTAGAACTGTTGTCCGGATTTACTGGCTCGCCTCCGGCTTCAATATGTGTAATCACAAGATTAGGATTTACCGATACAGGAATTGAGTCGGGATCTATAATTAATATTCCACCTCTTCGGCCAAAAACAAGTTTGCCGTCAGCAAGTTGTTGTGGTTGGGCTTCTGTAAAGCGGATGTCCCGACCAAGATTGGCTGAATTATATGTGGATAGAAGTCTCCATGTATCACTATAACGCGAAATAGATTCTGGTGATATAACCCAGAAGTTATTCCTGTGATCTTGAATTACCGACAGTGTAAGATCTTGTTCAAGTCCGTTGCTTATATTTTTATTGAAAAATGATACAGTATCACACATAAGGGATTCGCCGCCCGACAACCAATCTACACCTCCTGAAAAAGCAGAAAAATAAAGGTTACCATCATTGGCTACACAAATATCCAGGATATCATCATTGCTAAGCGAAGTATTTCTCGCCACTTCAGTACTTGTAAAATGGAAAACTATCTGATCGGGATTGTAATTATATGGATCGAAAGCTATCACTCCTTGAGTGGTTGCTCCAATCAATAGGCCGGTCCTGTCATGAACAAGACGCCTTACTCTTGAATATTTGTTAAGAGGATAATTCCCAGGGAAATGGAAGGACAGATGTCCATCAGCATCTTCGCACACTTTCGCTACTCCTTTGCCGAATGAAGCGATCCATATGTTCCCTATAGTGTCGGCTGCAAAAGAGTATATGTCCGCGCACAACAATCCACCCGGTTCAGTAATCTCAGGATACCGTGTAATATGATACTTATCCGAATTTTCCGGAGTCAGCAATATTAATTCTTTCGATTTTGTTCCTACCCAGACTCGTCCATAACTATCTGAAAAGAAAGAATAAGCTTTCCGACCGAAGCCTATTGCCGGATCTTTTACCACAGATCCCATGGGCGAAAGATTACCAATCCACTTACCGGATGAGTCATATATTATTATGCGTGTATCACGTGCCGCAGCCCATATCTTACCATCTGGTGCTGCATATATGGCATGGATTTCGTCCCCGATAGAATCAATTGGCGTACTGTTTATAAAATTGAATGCATCACTCCTTTGAGACAAGCAATCAACCCCTTCACTGCATATTATCCATAAATTCCCATTTTTATCGATATATCCATCAGAATTATCACGCAGATATTTTTCCATACATGGTTTTGCCAGTTTATTGATCTGTTGCTTGTTCCTGATAAGCAGGCTGTCGGCACTGCTCCCGATCAAAAAACTTTCACAAGAACGATCAAACCGGTATATGCGTCCACCATATGTTTCTATAATTATATCACCCGCAGGAGATTCTGCAATTCGTTCTATGCGGTTATTATCAAGCTTTATGGAATCACCTGCATAAGATCGGAAATTTCGAAATTCATAACCATCAAAGCGTTCTATCCCACACCATGTCGCAAACCACATGTAACCCTGCGAATCCTGAAGCATATCGCGGATATGGGTATGCGTAAGGCCCTCGGATATCCCATAATGACGCACAATTACATTATCGGCATAACCAATCCAATGGATTAGCAAGAGCAAAGATATGATAATTGGAATACGGATTTTCATGGATAATGGATGTGGATTGTCTGCAAATTTACAAGATTGGGCGAGAGATTGCAAATTTACATAAAAATAGCTTAATACATTTGATGCGATAAAAAATCACCCTTTTTCAGAACATATTGCCCATATCTAAGCATATGCAATATCGTAAATTTGCACATATACCGAATCTTATCAGAATATAATCTTAAATCAATAATAATATGACACGACCTATTCAGGTTTTACCCACAATTGCGGCAATGGCACTTGCTTTCATACCGGCCAATGCCGCTATAGAGGGTTCGCTTGACCCATCTTCCGTAGTTGAACAATGGAGTAATGCCTCGGCATATCCTAAAGTAATCGACATTAATTTCAGTGATGAAACATGGCCCTCTACATGGAGCAAAGAGACCGGACGTGATTGCCCCGAATGGGCCGACGGAGGATATGTCAATGCTATAATTTCGACACCTGTGAATGGAACTTCTGAGATAAAATATCCTGTACTGTTCCATCACTGCACATTCGCCACGAAAAAATCGTATAATGGTTATGCTGGTGTGACAGCTGCGTTTGCGCGTCAATATTATTTGGGAGAAAAGTGCTCGGGCAACAGTGCCTCCACATACAATAACTGGACAGTAAAGGGTCATACCCACTATCTTGAAGACAATATCATCTATGACACCAATGGAAAGCCCACTTATGGAGAGGCCGGATTCGTGCAGATGTGTCGTGATGCTGGAATCGATGGCGAGTCGATGCATGGATGGATGGAGATTGACCATCTGCCATATGTGGAACGCATACAATGGTCCTGGTCATCGACTTCATGGGGCCGAGGAATAAAATGCGACTATAAAGTGGGCGATGGAGATTGGCAACCGCTCGTGTGGATGGGATCCGAGAAACAGAAACAAGGATGGACAGTATTTGCCGACCAAGGTTACTTCATGGAGAATATTATTGATGCCTCAGATGTATCCTTACGCTGGAGAGTATGGGATGGTGAGGTACAAGGTAATCCGGTGCAAAATGAAGTTTTTACCCAATATGTCGATCCGATGGCGCAGCGTCAGGCTCCACGTGTACATAAGATACAGATATTTGGATCTGAAATTACAGAAGGTCAAGCTCAGTATGCTATGCAAAATCCGATTTCTAATGTTGGACCACTATCCGATCTAAGCGATTATGGATTCGCAGGCGAAGATACACCAAAACCTTCGCCCGACATAGATGCACCAGTAGTCACCTATACTGTGAGCAGAAACGGAGATGGTGACTATACAACAATTCAGCAAGCAATAGATGCTGTGCCAGAAATGAGCCGAGGAATAATTTATATACGCCCCGGCATATATGAAGAGAATATATATGCCGGACGTAAGGGTGAGGCTTCAAAATTTATCAGTTTGATTGGAGAAGATCCGGGAACGACCATCATCACATCTTCGGTAAATCGTGGTGGCAACAGCACGAATACCTATCTTGATTGTGCGGCATTAAATGTATTTGCCGAACGATTCTATGCTGAAGGCCTGACAATACGCAATACATCCGGCAATGTAGGCCAGGCAGAGGCTTTGTATACAGCCGGAGATGCTCATATATTCAACAATTGTATAATCAGTGGCTATCAGGACACGTACAAAGCTAATGTAGGAGCACGTGGTTATTTCAATAATTGCATCATATCAGGATCCACTGATTTCATATACGACGGAGGTCTGGAATGGTTTGAGAATTGTGAAATACGCTGTCTTAAAGACAACGGCTATATAACCGCACCTGCGGAATCATCCATGCCAATGACCAAAGTGCTATATCCGGAACTTAGCGCTGAAAAATTCTATCCCGGCCTGTTTTTCCGCAATTGCAACATAACCGCAGAGTCTGGAGTGGCACAAGGTGCATATACACTTGGCCGGCCATGGAAGGAACAATGTGGTGCAATGTTCATACGCTGCGCATTAGACCAGCATATAAATAGAGTAGGGTGGTCAGCCTGGGGAGGTGCCGAGAACAATTCATCCTTATACGAATATAAAAATGTCGATATGTCCGGAAAACTAATCGACACATCAGCGCGTGCGGCATTTTGCAAGCAGGCTGCTGATGAAGAGATTGAAGCATATATGACTCCTGAATTTATGTTTGGCAAACATTCGGAAATAGAATTTGACTATGCATCTATCTTGAGAGGAAGTGCCGCACCTCGGAATTTCGACATCAATTCGTCCGGTTTTTCTTGGGAAGCCGATGACAATGCCGGTGCATTCATAATTTATAAGGATGGAGAATATCTTGCCATCGTAAATACTCCATCTTTCGATGAATATGAAGAAGGAGCATCCTATTCGGTAAAAGCTGTTTCCCGTCATGGGGTCATGTCTGCAACCGTAAATGTATCGGAAGCACGCACCATGCTGGCATTCCCTACGGCCGAGGGTTTTGGCAAATATGCCACTGGTGGTCGCGGCGGCGAGGTCGTCACAGTAACATCCCTTGCCGATGATGGTTCGGAGGGAACATTGCGTTGGGCATTCAATCAGCATAAAGGCTCTCCTCTGACAATCGTATTTGCTGTCAGCGGAAACATTGTGCTGAATAGCGAACTTCGAGTTAATCGTCCAGATTGGACTCTTGCAGGACAAACGGCTCCAGGTGATGGCATTATGATAAGTCATGCAAAGGTAAATTTCGGTGGATCCCAAAACTTCATAGTTAGAAACATGCGTTTCCGCATCGGTCAGAAAAATGTAGCAGGCGATGTGCTTATGGATAATGCATGTGGTGCTGAAAACTGCTCAGACTTTATTTTTGATCATTGTTCATTCGGATGGTCTGTGGAAGAAAACATGAATACAGCAGACTGCCATTTCCTTACCGTACAACATTCAATAGTTCATGAAGGCCTGTATAATGCCGGACATTCCAAAGGTGCCCGAGGATATGGTTGCCAATGGGGAGGATCACCTGCCACATATCATCACAATCTATTGGCGCATAACAACTCTCGCTCCCCTCGTTTCAATGGCGCCCGTGGTGAGGATTATCTTGTGTTTATGGAATATGTAAACAACATCAATTATAATTATGGCACCCGGGGCGGCTGTTACGGAGGAGAAAACACCGCCGCCATAGCATCTTACAACGGGCTGAATTCCGCACATGAGTGCAATTTCATGAATAATTACTACAAACCCGGACCACAGTCAAGCAAAACAGAATTATGGTTCGTCAATTCCAGTTACGCGAGAGAGGGTGCAACCTCATGGGCTCCGGCCAAATGGTGGGTCGATGGCAATATAGCCGAAGGATTCCCCACTGTTACTGCCGACAATTGGAAAGGAATGGCCGCCGAAGTGTATTCCATCGACCAGATCAAAGCGACTGAGCGTATTGTGCCTGAAAATCCATATTACAAATATACGCTTGCCGGCCCTGTTGGCACATATTTACCACGGAGATATATGATTGACAATTATCAGTCTGCCACAGATGCTTATGAGTCCGTGCTTGCTAATGCCGGCACAATAAACCGTGACAAGGTAGAGGCTCGTGTTGTTGATGATGTCCGCAAATGCATTGCTACTTACGGTGGATCGCTTGGCAGCACATCGGGCATTATCGATAAAGAGACTGATGCCGAAGGTTTCTATGATTATGCAACGGATTATACAGTGCCAGTGGATACTGATGGCGATGGAATGCCGGATGTATGG
>CANPDS010000116.1 GCA_947573015.1 uncultured Muribaculum sp. | reverse complement strand
TACCTGTCAACGATATCCTCTTCATTGAGGGAGTAAAAGACTATGTCAAAATCTACATGGATGGCGAAGACAAGTCAGTGATGACTCTCATGAACATGAAAACCCTTGAGCGCACCTTACCGGCCAACCGTTTTCTACGTGTCCACAGAAGCTATATAGTAAACTCCACAAAAATTCGCACAATCGAACGCAACCGCATTTTATTCGGCAAGCACAGTATCCCTGTGAGCGACAGCTACAAACAGCAATTCTCGGATTATGTAGCCGCACATATGATAACAGTGCTACGCGACACTTCAGAAGATTAATCCCCATCAATAATCAGAGCTTGTTGACATTTATTTTTAAACAAGCTATAAAACACGTGACGGTGTGCCAATACCAATCAGTTGGCACACCGTCATGTTATAACCTGCTTAATCAGCGTCTTACTGACATAATTTCAGCTACAGTAAGCCCCTTCAAAGATGGCACGAGAGCATGGGCGCGGCCTTCAAGCTCATCAGCGGACAAAGTAGTATACAAGCCTATAACGGTAGCTCCTGAAGCCATTCCTGCCACAAGGCCATTCAAAGAATCCTCAAACACAAAACAACGCTCAATATCCCGACCCAAACGCTTTGCTCCGGTAAGATACCCTTCAGGATCAGGCTTGGATTTTTTGACATCAGCCGATGTGATAACTGCATCAAAATAAGATGCAAACTCAGGGTTGCCGTTGAACAAACGTTCCATTTTATCAGCTCCGCTGCTGGTAACAATAGCACAAGGTATACCGTTGGCCTTGAGATCGCGTAGAAACTCCATCACACCATCAAAAACAGGGAATTCCATCTCCGCTTCAAATTTATCCAGTTTCCTACAAACTAAAGATGAAATTTCAGGATCCTGAAAATAATTACCGAGTATACGCGGCAATGTCGATCCCTTTATCCTCATAGCAAAATCTGGTATCTCCGGATGATACACCCTGCCCATCTCTCCCCAAAACAGAGAATATGTACCTTCAGTATCAACTAGCACTCCGTCAAGATCAAAGAGTGCTCCATAATCAGCAGCTATCATATATCTTTCCTTTTATTATTTACCGGACAAATATAACAATTTTATAAAAAAAGAGGAGGAGAAATGCTTCTGGATTTCCTTGGCAAGAGCAACATTTCTCCTCCTCAGACGGCTATCGTAAACTCGACCACCGTAGTGATTATTTTTCAACCATCGGAAGTATAATTCTTCCTTTTAGGTGCAAAGTTAGTATAATTTCCCTAATCGACAAACAGAATGTTGGAATCATAAAATTATTCCGCACAATTAATGTCAATCTGCAATATATATACACTCACAGCCTAACGCACAATCACGCACATACAATCATACACCTAAATATTTGTAAAAATGGCAGTTATAATATAAAAATCAAGCTGTCCATAATTACATACAGACAGCTTGACCAATATAATATTTTATCTTACGGAAATATACTTTTACCGTATAACCGGATTCTATCAAGAAGCCAATGCCAATACCAGCACCTGTGCTGCGACAATACGCAAGAACATGGTAAGAGGATATACAGTAGAATATGCCACTGCAGGAGCATCGTTGCCGGTTGAATTGTTGGCGAAAGCAAGCGCAGGAGGATCAGTCATGCTACCACCGAACATACCCATAATGGTAAGTACATTGATTTTATACACCCCACGTGCGATCGACCCCACGATAATCAGAGGTATAAATGTTATCATGAATCCCCATATTACCCACCACATACCAGTATTATTAAACACAGTCGACGCGAAATCGGCACCGGCCGCAATGCCTACAGAAGCGAGGAACAGACATATGCCTATCTCCCTCATGAGCAACGAGGCTGCCGACGATGTATATGTGACAAGTTTAAGTTTATAACCGAAACGACTCAGCAGGATAGCAACAACAAGAGGACCACCTGCCATGCCAAGCTTCATCGGCACGCTGATACCCGGGAAAGCTATAGGAATAGAACCCACGATGATACCGAGGAATATACCTGCGAAAAGCGTGAACATATTAGGCTCGTTGAGACGCTTGACAGAGTTGCCGAGCTTCTCGGCGAGACGCTTTATATCCTCAAGCTGACCTACCACAGTAAGACGGTCGCCCATCTGCAGACGCAGATCGGGAGATGCAAGCAGGTCGATACCGGCACGGTTGACTCGTGTGGCATTCAGGCTATATCCATGACGCAATTTCAGCGAACCAAGTGTAACACCATTATATTCCGGCTTAGTAATAAGAATACGACGAGATACCACTGGACCCGGATTGCTTTCCCAATCCATCTCAAGCTCCGGACCAATCACCGACTTGAACCGCTCCTCTACAGTCTGCGAAAGAACCGTATAAAGTTTATCGCCAAGATGTATTACAGTCTGGGAATTCGGAATTATTATGTTACCCTCCTTGTCCTGTAGACGAGATACAACGAAATCACAATTCACAATGTCGTGAAGTTGCATCATATTCTTACCATCAATCAGCGGATTGGTCACCTCATATGTAAGGATAAGGGGCTTTTTCTGCCTCGATAGCCTCGATCTCTTTGTCCATCTTAATGCGGAAAAGGCCACGGATCACGAACATCGCCAGAATAATGCCAATCACACCAAGAGGATATGCAGCAGCGTATCCCATGGCCATCTGTTCTGTAGCATTATAATCCTGCGACATCACCTGAAGTACGGCCTGCTGGGCAGCACCGAGACCAGGCGTGTTTGTAACCGCACCTGACATTACACCGACAAGAGCCGTGATAGGGGTATTTCCATCAATATAAAAAATCGCAAGTACGATTATCACATTGAGCACGATAGTCAGAGTGGCCAAGCCATTGAGCACGACACCGCCTTTCTTAAATGAAGAGAAAAATGACGGACCTACCTGAAGACCAATTGAGAAGATAAATAGAATAAGGCCGAACTCTCGCACAAAATGAAGCACTTCGGGATTTACAATATAACCGAAATGGCCCATGAGCAGACCTACAAAAAGTACGAAAGTAACACCTAACGAGATACCTCCGACTTTCAACTTACCCAACCATACCCCGCAGGCTATGACAAAAGCATAGAGAATAATTGTGCTTGCCAACGAGCTCGCACCTGGAGCCAGCAAATTTTGCAACCAATCCATAAGATTAATACGACTTATTGGAACTAATTAATTATCAAATGATTACGAGTGAATCAAGATTAATGGTGCAAAGTTACGGTTTTTATTCGAATTTATCCACATGTAGCAGCTGCTAACTTTCAACATTTATTAAATTTTATTCATAATCGAAGTCAATTCCAATCATGACATGAATGATCCATTCAGCGCCAGATCCAAAATGTCAGGAGCCACCGAAACAATATGATCAGCATGAGCCGATTTCAACTCTGCCACCGGACGGAATCCCCATGTCACACCAACCGATTCTATACAAGCACGCCGCGCAGTCTCCATATCTACACCTGAATCGCCAACGTAAAGCACACCGTTTTTGGGAGTAGGAGCCACCGTAAGTATCTCAAATACTATCGATGGGTCAGGTTTTGTAGGGATACCCTCCTTATGCCCGGAAACTACAGCCCAATCGATCGCAGGGAAAAAGTGTTCAATAAGTTTCACCACAGCCGAATGATATTTATTTGAGGCAACCGCCAGATTTATGCCATTGGCATGCAGCTCCTCCAACAATTCCGGAATGCCAGGATAAGGTTTTGTATTATCAGTACAATGTTCATCATAGTACTCTCTGAAAGATTCACGCATCTTCGCCACATTATCATCAGTGTCGAGGCCAGAAGGGAGTGCGCGCTGCAACAACTTCGTCACTCCATTACCCACCATTGCCGGATATGCCGAGATAGGATGCTGCGGAAATCCAAGCGTGCCCAATGCATGATTAGTAGCAGTGCCAAGATCATCGATGGTATTGAGCAGAGTGCCGTCCAGATCAAAAATAACGAGCTGTTTCATAAGGTATGTATTTTTTGAATAAAACATTTCCGGCATGTCGCCACACGTTGTCAGAAAGGATAACCCACGGAAAAATGGAAAGTAGCATCACGACCCCATTTTGGATGAATTATCGGCCAACGATATTCCCCGAGAGCAGGATTGACCGCCTTCATACCAAGATCAAGACGCAGCAGAAAATAAGTAAAGTCAAGACGCACACCTATACCATAGGCTGCGGCAAGCTCTTTGTAAAAGGAGTCAAACCGGAAAAAGCCTCCGGGCTGGGTTTCATAGTTATGTATAGTCCAGATGTTACCTCCATCAACAAAAAAAGCTCCTTCAAGTATCCAAAACAGTTTGGCGCGGTACTCAATACTAAGATCCAGCCGTATATCGCCACATTGATTTATAAAATCCGTAACCGAATTGCGCGACGCATATCGTCCGGGGCCCAGAGTACGCACACCCCACCCTCTCACGCTATTGGCACCTCCGGCATAGAAACGCTTCTCAAAAGGGAGCATGCGCGAGTTGCCATAGGGAACGCCAATGCCCAGACCGGCATGAAACGACACAGACGAACGCGGACCAAGCACACGTGTGAATGTATAATCGGCGTCGGCCTTCATATACTGTGCATACTGTATGCCGAAAAAGCGATAGGCGTCGTTATGGCGTTTTTGTCCCGTAATACGCGATATGGCATAAAGCAGATTGCCGGCAGGCTCGAAATTAGCCCTGATGGTAAATACACTCGGCTGTCTTATCACACGATTGAATGCATCGCCAGACGGTTGTCTCTTGTTAGTACGGTAATAGCTATATCCGGCCCTTAATATAAAGTGGTCCTCATAGCTGTAGCGCAACAACGGATTTGATGGAGCTATCTGATTAAGAAAATCGATTGTCGACTTTGGAAGGTACACATAATTCACATCTATCAGATCAAACCGATGCCGCAATGTATTCTGACGGTTTGTCCAACGGTATTTCCATCCGGCTCCAGCAATAATACGCGTATACTCCGGTCGCTCCTGATAATTAAATGACACGGAAAATTACGTAGTGGCTTTGATGCGACGTTTGAAATCATAAGATAGAAACGGTGCTTCAAACTGCGGGAAAGTAATACCTATCTCTCCGGCATACTCCATATACCGGTTGTTGATGAGTCCGTTGAAATCACCCGAAAGACTCTCATAGCTCGTACGGAACTTGGCCGACAGAAGTTCAGAGCCATGAGCAAGGTTGCGATGCTGATAAGTGACCCCGACGCCAAAACCAAGATCTCCCTCTGAGTTAGTCCCCTCCAGTTCAAGCGATACACCCTGTTTCTTGCCACGCGTAAGTAAGATATATGCATCCAACAGAGGCTCACCATCAGGAGTGAATCCGGCACGTCGCATATCAATATTTACATACCTGAGTATACCCAGACGTCCGAGTGCCTCATAAGTCAGATCAACGGCATGCTGGCTGAAGAGCTGTCCCGGAGCGATATGCGAAGCCTCATAGAGTATCTGCGGACGCAGATATCTGTCAGCACCATATAATACTTCAATATCGCGATAATACACAGTATCCTGATTATGAAAATCAAAGCTGCCATAATCAGTGCCCGGATTATAGTCTGTGACAAATATCACCCTGCTGATACGGTAAGTAAGATGAGATTTGTCGGGACTCTGTGCGGAGGGTTGACGAAGATTGAGAGTCAAATTCACATCGCGTGCACCAGCCGCCGTATCTGCCGTAAAAGTTATGTAGTCTTTTGTAAAAGTGAAATAACCATTGTTGCGCAACATCTCGGATATGCCTGTGCGCATATCCTCCAGACGGTTTCGGTCAAGGAGATCCCCAGGCTTCAGACGGTCGCGGCTCGGCGATGCAGCGATCAACGAAGCGATCGCAGAATCAGGTATAGAATAATCGATCGTTGATATATAATGAGGCAATCCAGTTGTAATACGATAATCTACCTGTACTTTCCTGTTTTTACCCGTATGTATGGTATCTACAGTAACTTCCGCATCAAGGTAACCACGATTGACCATAGCCTGATGAAGTTGATAGGCCGATGCATCAGTGAGCTCCTGATCGTAGATCACCGGTGGCTGTCCAAGTTTTCTCGCCCAACGATTGTACCACTTTGTGGAATCGCGACCCGACATATTGTATGTGGCAAGCTGAAGTTTCAGAAAGCCCAGCACTTTATGATTAGGTGTCTGACGCAGATAGTTGACCAGTTGCCCCTCTTCTACCTCAGCATTGTCCACCATAGTAATATCTACCTTATCCACAAGGTATTGTCCTTGCGGAACATGCCGAGTAGAGCTACAGCCAAAAAGCAACGTAGCCATAGTCACTACGGTCACGATATGCGCAATGCCGGATATGTGGCAACTGGTTAATCTCACAGATGCAAAGTTAGATGATTTAAGCAATTTATGCAAGTTGAAGCCCAACGTGCAAAACCATTGCATTAAAGATGGTGTTATTGATACATAGGCGTCCATGCGTGCAGGCACATAAATCCGGCATGGCATAAGGGTGCTGCATACGTTCAACTATTGAGAGAAAGATATGTCGACCGACACAACCACAACTTCCCAAATCGCCCCCAAAACATCCGCACAAAACAATGGGGCTTCTGGCGATGAACGCCAACTATCCCGACGCGACAGAATCATAGTGAAGATACTCCATTCTCTTGTATTGATAGCAGCCGTAGGACTGATTGTGCTGATATCCTGGGATTCGTTCAACAATATTTCGTTTCTGGCAAGCAAGCAGTATATGAATATCCAGTTCTGGATCTGCATGTTTTTCATTTTCGATATCATAGTGGAATTTTTCTTCGCTCCAAGAAAATGGCGCTATATAGCCACACATCTGTTCTTCCTACTCGTCAGCATACCATATCTGAATATAATCGCCTATTACGGGATCGACCTCAATCCGGAGATGCAGTATATAATACGCTTCATACCGATGATACGCGCCGGATATGTACTCGCATTGGTGATGGGCGTACTGTTTTCCAACAAAATTTCCGGATTATTTGCCACATATCTGGGATTGCTCATCGCCACTGTCTATTTCGCAAGCCTGATGTTCTATATTGAAGAACATTATGTAAACCCCGGTGTCACCACCTATTGGTCGGCATTATGGTGGGCATTCATGGATGTCACCACAGTTGGATGCAACATCAACTGTATCACACCGACAGGCAAAGTACTTGGTGTAATCCTGTCAGCCGAGGGTTTGATTCTATTTCCGGTATTTACAGTATACATAACCAACGCACTATCACAACGTGCTTTACGCGATAAGGCCGAAGACAGACAGGATGCATCGAAGAAAGCAAAAGCAAAAAAACAGACCGAAATCGCCTGATCATCTGTAAATTCCCCAATGTCACGGCACAGATGGCCGAGATTATTCCGGCATAAAAGATACATAGCACAACGGTGGCGCCACTCCATATGGCGCTACCGCTACGTATTACATCCAATAGGACATACGTTTGAAGTAGCCACATTCATTGCCTCATTAGCTTGTGTATCACTGTTCATAGCCTACCTCGGCTATGAGCGCGATGCATCCGAGATACAGTCTATGATGCAATGGTTCAGATGGATTCAGGCAATCTATGCCACCAACATTCTGTTCAATTTTATTTTTGCCTACAGGCAGACCATCGCCAATACCCGCATCATAAAGTGGATCGTTGACATAGCTCTGCTGCTTACATTGCTTCCTGCCATATATCCACAGCCAGATCGACC
>CANPDS010000115.1 GCA_947573015.1 uncultured Muribaculum sp. | reverse complement strand
AAACCGTGCCTGCACATGGACATACAATGCTTTTCATCCGGTATCAGAAGCCAACTACACCGGCAGCGAGATTGACTTCCAGTTCTACAAAGGAATGAAAATATTGGAGCGCCACATTGTTACCGAAGAGTTTGTACACACAGACGGAACGGTAGTTCCCTCATCCGACCACTTTCCACTCTTTGTTGTCGCCGAGCTGAATCCGGTGCAGCAGAAATCATACTTCGTTGCTGGTGGCGACGGATCTGTCACATCGCCATTCAAGACTATCAGTGAAGCGACTTCCGTCGCTGATATCGACGATACGATCTATGTGGCCGCAGGCACTTACCGGGAGTCAGTACAGCCACATTGCACAGTATCAATCCTCGGTGGCTACACCGACGGATTCTCTCAGGTAGGCGGCACATCAGTGATTGAAGGCGAAGGCCTTCAGACTCCTCCGATATATGCTCCTGGAGCAATTTCCCTAACACTTAAAGATCTGACCATACGCGGCTACAACTCACCGGGCAAAAATATTGACGGAGCCATACACTTCAAAGGTGCCGACCTGAGCATGGAAAATATCGTGGTCGAAGACAATACGGGCGTAGAATATGGCGGTGGACTGTCTGTAATAAACGCCACAGATCAAAAATACTGCGAATGCAACAACCTGACGCTACTCAACTGCACATTCAAGAACAATACCGCCAACTATGGTGCGGCAATCGCAGCAAGCTTCTACGACCAATTTGACATCGACGGCTGTACTTTTGAAGGAAATGCAGCCACCAAATCGGGTGGTGCATTGTACGTATCGTTCGGCACACCGGAGTCAAACCGCATATGGTTTACCGAAGCTAAAGCGTTGATCACAAACTCCTCATTTGTCAACAACAGCTCCAAGACTTCAGGTACGATTGTTCTCGACGACAATATGCCAAATGTGAAGACTACAATCGCCAACACCACATTCGCCGGCAATACAATAGAGGCCAAGGGTGGCCTCGCAGCTGTGGTCAGAACATACGGTGGTACTGCAGTACATGGCAAACTTACCTCCCGTCCGGCCGACTCCCCACTGAGCAAAGTCAATTCGTCGAAACTCATGCTCGGCCATGTGACCATCGTCGGCAACCACGCCTCAAGCTCAGCCCCGACCAACTTCAAGGCATCGGCAGTGACCGTCGATGGTGGCGAGGTAAAGATCGTGAACAGCATCATAGCCGCCAACTCGACCAACGGCGCTGAAGCGTTTGCCGACATTACAATCAACAATGGCACACTTTCTAAAGAGACCCTCAACATCTTCACATCCCCAACAACCATAAGTTTCACCGCCGATGAAAAGTCACATTCCATGGCTTCTCAAGAAGAAGGGATCAATGCAATCGCAACTATGATGGCCGGCGATGTTACAGATGGCAAATACATGCCTTACGTGAATCACACCGACGCCGAGCCTACCCCATTCGTGCCATTAAAGTCAACTGATTTCGGTGGTACGAATGTTGCGACACTGACCGTGCTCCAGAGAAATATCGAAAAGGAATTCTCAATTGATATCGACCGTGACGGCACTACCGGAACCCAGACCAAAACCGACCAACTGCGCCATTCCCGCAACGCCAAGTCAATGCCCGGTGCTGTGGAATTCAGCGAGGAATATTCCGCCAACCCGTCGATTGAGGCTGACGCCACCGGAAACAATGTAGAGATGCAGGTGCTACCTGATGGACAAGTGCAGATACGCGCCGATAAGCCACTTGGCACTGTCAGCGCAACCGACCTGATGGGACGCCGTGTGAGCATCTGCGACACTGCCGACAATGAGCTGACACTCGATCTTTCAAGCGCCGGCGCCGGTCTATACATCATAATGTGTCTGGGCAATACCTACAAGATCCTGAAATAATCCACACTCTGTATGCTTATTTTCAAAGTTATGGCTTGCCAATTTGCCCGACAAACCATAACTTTGAAAAACTATCAAAAACCAATCTATGCTTAACCCTAAATCAATCGTTCTAACTGCAGCAGCCCTTATGGGCACCACCATGTATGCCGCAGAAATGCCACAGCCAACGGCTATAGAGGTCAACGATCCTGTTGCAGCTCCTGAAGCCATGGTGACATGCGGCAACGCCCGTTTCACAGTGCTCACCCCACAGATGGTGCGCATGGAGTGGAATGCCGACGGAAAATGGGAGGACCGCAAGAGCCTCACATTCATCAACCGCCGCCTCGACGTGCCGAAATTCAAGAGCAGCGTATCGAAAAAAGGCGCCACTATCAACACCGGTGCCATGACCATCACCTACAAAAATGACGGCAAACCTTTCGATCCGTCAAATCTCAAGATCACATTCCCTCTCAACGGGAAGAAGGTGACATGGACACCCGGCATGACCGACACCCTAAATCTCATGGGCACCACCCGTACGCTCGACCGTGCCGACGGATATAAACTTGGCCGCGAACCCATGGAGACCGGTCTGCTCTCACGCAGCGGATGGGCACTCGTGGACGACAGTAGCAAACCTCTGTTCGTACCTACCGACAGCCACTGGCAGGAATGGGTGGCACAACGCCCGGAGAATGCCGGACAAGACTGGTATTTCATGGCGTATGGTCACGACTACAAGCAGGCGCTCGCCGACTACCAACGTGTGGCAGGCCGCGCGATGCTACCTCCCAAAAACACACTCGGATACTGGTGGAGCCGTTACTGGCAATACAGCGATGACGAGATGGTTGATATTGTGGAAAAACTACGCTCCTACGACATACCCATCGATGTGCTGATTGTCGATATGGACTGGCACGACACATTCGGCCTTACCCGCAACAATCCTAAAAAGGATGAATACGGGCAGCGTGTAGGATGGACAGGATACACCTGGCAGAAGCAACTCTTCCCCAATCCGAAGAACTTCCTTGAATGGAGCAACCGCGAGAACCTTCAGACAGCGCTCAACCTGCATCCGGCATCAGGCATACAGCCCTATGAGGAGTGCTACGCCGACTTCACAAAGGATTACGGATGGAATGAGCCGGGCAAAAGCGTACCCTTCAAGATGGATGAGGAAAAGTGGGCCGACACATATTTCAAGACAGTGCTCTCTCCGATGGAGGATATGGGCGTCGACTTCTGGTGGCTCGACTGGCAGCAGTGGCTCGAATCAAAGTATACCAAGGGATTGAGCAATACATTCTGGCTCAACCATACATTCTACAATCATGCCAAGGAGCGTGCCGCAGCCGGCAAGGATGGACTTACCAAGCGTCCGTTCATCTACCACCGCTGGGGTGGACTCGGTTCACACCGCTACCCGCTGGGATTCTCCGGCGACACATGGGCCACATGGGAGACTCTCGCATTCCTCCCATGGTTCACGGCAACAGCCTCTAACGTCAACTATGGCTATTGGGGTCATGATATCGGTGGACACATGTTCCATCCGGAAGTTAAGGAGACCGATCCCGAACTTTATCTGCGTTGGCTGCAATATGGAGTGTTCACCCCGATCTTCAAGACCCACTCCACAAAGGACCGCCGTATCGTACGTTATCCGTGGGCATTCCCCGACCATCAGTTCATGCTGCGCGACGCCATACAGCTACGATATGCACTGGTACCGTATATCTACAATGCCGCACGCACCAACTACGATACAGGCGTGGCCATGTGTCGTCCGATGTACTACGAGTACCCCGAACTGGAAAAGGCCTACAACGTACCTCAGCAATATTTCTTCGGCGATGACATCATCGCGACATCCATATCCACTCCTGTCGATAGTGTGACAGGTCTCGCACCCCTCAGCGTGTGGATCCCCGAAGGAAAATGGTACGACTTCGCTACAGGCAACCTCTACGACGGCAACACCGATCTTGAACTTGACTATACGCTCGACGAGAATCCATTCTTTGTACGTGCCGGAGCCATCATCCCGATGAATCCCTCCACAGTACGCTCGCTTCAGGTGCCTTGCGACACACTTGTGCTCACTTTCATCCCGGGTGCCGACGGCGCATTGACCCATTATGAGGATGACGGCGACACGGATGCCTACCGCACCACCTATGCAACTACCGCCGTAAGTAAGACCACCACGGACAAGGCTATCAACGTTAAGATCGATGCCCGCAAAGGCACCTACCATAATGCCTCGGCAAAACGTGCCTACGAGTTGCGATTCCCCGCTACCCTACCCCCTGCTTCTGTAGCAGTAGATGGTAAGGTGTATCCTTACGCACGTTTCCCACAGCCAGGCACATGGAGCTACGACGGCATGTCGCTGCAACCCGTAATCTACACAGAGATGCTGCCCGTAAACAACGATGTCAACGTTACGCTCACCTATAATGAGGGCAACGGCAGCGATGCACGTCTATATGGCAAGAAATCGATCTTCAACCGTTGCCGCACACTCACTCCGGAATTCAAGGAAGAACAGTGTCTCAACGGCGAAAGCTATATTATGCTTCCAGAGGGCTATCTTAAGGTTTCGCAGTGCCCCAACTTCATTCTGGAGAACCCTCTGGGCATCGGCGGTTACCTCAATGACTTCGCCACCTCCTACAGCGAACTTCCAGAAGTAATTGCCAACCACAAATATATAGGCAAAAACTTCCGTAAGCGCCTCGCCGCTCAGCTCGGTCTGTAACAGTATATTTTATACGTTGCACATAAAATACTTTTTGGGATATAACGCCGGATGGCGCATCATGCTTATCGAAGCCCGATGCGCCATCCTTATTTTCAGCCATAATCCATGGTATGCAGGTAACAATCAGGCCTATATACGCAACATACCGCATGGATAAGTATATAGAATCAAGATAAGTAAGTGTTCAAATTTAACCGATAATAAGTGAACAAAATCTTTTATACAATCTGCAGCGTCTTTTTTGCCGCTTCCGGTTTGTCCCTCAGTCTAATATGTCTATATTCTCCTTCGCTCCGCACCGAAATCGCCTAAAAAAAAGCTTGCATATTGTATAAATTAAAATTGAGCACTTCCTTATTTTATGTACTTTTGTACAAATCATATCTAAATTATACCGATTATGAAGAAATTGATATTGTCTGTAATAATTTCATTAACTGCAGCATTTTCATACGCCCAATCAGTTGATGAAAAAATTGGAACGATGATGAACGAAGGCAGATGGTTTGAACTCCGGGAATTTATGGAAACCAATACAGACTCGATCCATCCGTTTCTTGATTTATATGGCAAAGCGATGATCGCACATTTCTTCAATCAACCAACAACAGCGGTTGAGCGCTGTTCTGATCTGCTTAATAGTCCTCAGATTGATCTTGCCAACGTGGCAAGCATAGGATTATTGATGTGTTCCGACATAAGTAGATTGGGCGATAACGGACAAGCCGCTCTGACACTGGAAGCTATAGATACTTCTATCAAGCCATATTACGAATATCTTGACAGTTCTATCATAAAAGCGATAAAAACTGATATCGCCAAATATAAAGCATTGTCCACATATAATGTATGTGACATTAAACCGTTTGACTCCAAAGCGATAATACCATTCACTCTCGTGGCAGTAGGTGCAGATTCAACCAGGCAAGAGGCTATTAATATCGATGGGTACATAAACGGCCATGCCCATGGTATGACCTTCGATACAGGAGCTGGAGTTAACGTTATTTCCGATTCTCTCGCCATTGCCATGGGACTCGATTTTCTTAATGTCGATCTGACAGCAGGGGGCATCGGGTTGCAATCGGCAAGATTGGCTATAGCCAGGGAATTGACAATCGGAGAACTAACCATACGGAATGTTCCATTCTATGTCATGACATTGCTTTCTGGAAATGATGAGGCTGATAAATACTTGAGTCATTTCCAGATCGTAATTGGCCGTAACATAATGGAGACGATAAAATTCATTACTATTGATTTCGCAAATAAATGCATAATCGCAAATAGCGAATCTGATATTCCGGCGTCAATCAAACCAAATCTTTGCCTTAGCAACGAGGGTATATACAAACTCTTGTGCTATACATTTGAAGGCATTCCAATGATATTAAATCCCGATACCGGCGATGCATTCTATGGCCACCTGAATTCAAATATGATCCCGGCAATCAAGAACAGACTGACGTTGCAACTTGCTGCCAAAAACTTACGCATGGCAGGCGCAGGAGGTGTAGCAGAAAGCCAATATTACGAAGTCACCGACTTACCGCTGTCAATATGCGGTGTCTCTACAACTATACCTGAGATTCCAGTACTGGCAAGTGCACCCACGGACAACTATGGATATGATGGTCGCATCGGATTGGCCACATTCATGCTATTTAGGAAAGTATCTTTCGACCTTTCCCGAATGATAATGTACCCGACCCTCCACTAAGAGGGTGTTTAATAATAAATGAGAACATCAGTCTGCAGTCCATCCGCCGCCGAGAGCAAGATAGAGATCGGCCAAAGCGAGCTGCTTGTCGCGCATGGCATTGCTGAGACCAACTCGTGCATCGAAGTAGCCACGCTGTGCATCAAGCACACTGATGTAGCCCACCGCTCCATTGATATACTGCAATTGCGCAATCTCCATTGTAGCTTTAGCATCACGTTCGAGTTCGGCCCATGAGGCATAACTTTCCTGCACCTTGGAATAATTGACGATAGCGTCGCGTACCTCGGCAAACGCCTTTATCACTGCACCTTCATAATTGCTCACAGCACCCTCATAGGCAGCCTGTGCGGCACGGTAGGCGCTCTGCCTTTTGCCCCAGTCAAATATAGGGCCGGCAATTCCGGCACTGAGAAACGACATAGGCGAAGCAAGAAAGCGTCCAAGTCCTTCATTCTCCAATCCACCCTGTGCGGTGAGTGTCAGACGAGGAAACCGGTCGGTATAAGCCACCCCAACTTTTGCATATGCAGCTTTCAATGCCTCCTCTTTTACCTGCAGGTCAGGACGACGGCAAAGCAATGTCGAGGGCAATCCTACTGGCAGACGTTCGGGAAGTTTGAAGTCGGCCGTGCGCGAAGCATGGTCTATGTCGCCAGGAAATTCACCCATTATCAACGATATGCGACTCTCCATAGCGGAAATACGCTGTTCGAGACGCGGTATGTTGGTGGCAGTACGGGCGGTTTCTGTCTTCGCCTGAAGATAAGCTGTCTCCGCTGTCAGGCCCCCCTCATAGCGCAACCGGGCTATACGCTCGCTTTCACGTCGCGCCTCAAGAGTGCTTTTCACAATACTCAGCTCTGTATGCAGAGCTACCAGTTCGAAATAAGCCTTGGCAGCTTCTGCCACAAGGCTCATCTGCATCGCACGCTCCGACCAGATAGCCCCACGCAACTCAGCCACAGATTTGTCTGCCGCATAGCGAAGATTGCCCCAAAGATCCGCCTCCCAGCTGACCATGGCCTTCAGTCCCACCTCCGGATCCGGGTTAGTATTATCGCCACCATAATTAAGAGTCTCACGTTGCCCGTATGCATTTCCCGAAACGGACGGAAGCAATGCAGCATCCGATACACGTTTCATGGCAGCAAGCTCACGAATACGAGCACGCGATGCCGCCAGATCCTTGTTATTGCGCAGCGTGGCGTCGATTATCGTCTGCAAGGCAGGATCGCCATAAATCTCCCACCAGCTATAGTCGGCCATTGTAAGAGTGTCGGCAGCTCCATCCCATTTGTCAACATATGCATCAGGCATCGTCGTATCGGCCTCCGGAAGATGGATCGACGCACGACAGCCCGGCAACAGAATAAGCAAGCACACTCCTGCCAGCAAA
>CANPDS010000114.1 GCA_947573015.1 uncultured Muribaculum sp. | reverse complement strand
TAGTGGCGGTTCTGGAGGTCGTAGAAAAGGTGGGAGTAGCCTTTCTCGATGCGGCCGCCCTGAAAGAGGTCGGCGTTGTGCCACGTGCCGGAGGTCTCGCCGAAGAGGGAGCCGCCGGGATAGTAGTGCACGGCCATGACAAGGCTGTCGTTGTCGGCCACGGTGCAACGCACATTCCCCTGATAGTCGGTGATGTGGTAGTAGTGCCGCCCGTTCTCATAGTAACCTACCGGCGTGCTGAACCGCGACAACTTCCCTGACTCATACTCATAGTTGGCGCAGTATTCGTAGTTGTATGTCAAGGCTGCTTTTTCCAGAACCGGATAAACAGGATTGAAGATCACGCTGTCGCGCGGTCTATTCCAGCCTCCGGGAGGAGTGATTATGGTGATGCGGGATCTGCCGACATCGCTGTTGCCATCATTGTCCGCACCACTTTCAGAATATGATGCAGCGGGAGACTGTGGTGCTCTTAACGAGGGGATTACAAGTGGAATTGAGTCACCAATGCCGGGTCCAGAAGGGAAAATAGGTCTGAGACTATCGGGGATAGTCACTTTCGGGACGTCCGTTACCGCCAGCTCCAGTTTCTCCTTGAGCGAGCGGCGGTGTAGCCGTCCGTCGGTGTCGTAGGAGTAGAGGGCGCGGTATGAGTCGGCGCTTCCCCCATCGGGACGGGCGGCGGAGAGCAGACCCGCGCGGTTGTACTCGAATGTCTGCTTGCGCAGACCGTCGGAGATGAGGTGGCCGGCAGCATCGTAG
Organism: uncultured Muribaculum sp.; assembly: GCA_947573015.1. GTDB lineage: Bacteria > Bacteroidota > Bacteroidia > Bacteroidales > Muribaculaceae > Muribaculum. Next base: position 7,022 of record CANPDS010000114.1, on the reverse strand, counting down.
CTGAAGCCGTAGGTCTGCTCCTCGTCGTGAGCGCCGAGAACGGCGTTGTCCATCGTCGACACGGTGGCCGTAGTTGGCTGCACGGTGGCGGAGGTGAGCTGCGCGCCGTAGTTCTCCATAGCTATATCCTTGATGCATCCGAATGTAAGGGCATATGTGCCGTCGGTCTGCTTCTGTCGGTCGGTCAGGCCTGACGCTCTGATCGACGTTAGGCTGCTGTTGAGATCGTAGGTGCGATACTCCGAATAGTCGGCGGCATTGGTGCATACAGTACCGTCGCGGTCTCCCTCCTCAGAGTAGAGGGACGACGTAAGACGGTTGGCTCCGTCGTAAATGTAAGCGTAGCTGCGCCATAGTCCGGAGGTATCACCCGCTCCCTCAGAGACCTGCCAACTGTATCCCGACAGATTACCGTTGATAAGAAATTTTGTTATGCAGATCATAAATATCAATTAGAAGCGGAGGGAGATTCCGTTGCGCTCACAGCAGCTGATGAATTCAGAGCTGTCGGCAAACTCCTGAATATAATTAGCTCTTATATCATTTATGGTAATTGTATCTTCACAGTAATCTTTTGAGATTATATAGAATTTTCTCTCAAGTGTCTTGTAATTTTCAGTTCTTGTTATGATCGTCTTATCATCAAATTCTGCATCAATAACGAATTCGCATGGGTTGTCAAATGCTGGTACTAAAAAAGAACCACCTGTGCAAGTCTTGCCTTTCATAGAAGTTCCGAATATGATAATACGACCCTCCTTAGGTCCATGAGACTCTAACATATAAATTTTTTTTCCTAATGCATATGAACCATTTAAGCTGGGGAAAAAATATGTTGCAACAAAAAAAGTGGTCATATACAGGAGAATAAATTCAAATATAATGCCCAATATAATACCACTAAACCAACAAATGACTTTTATCAACGTATTCATGTATACTTATTGTCTTATAGTTCCAAAACCATAATAATATGTTTTAAATCCATGTTTAGATGGATCTAGGAAGAATATAGAATTATTTATTCTGATTGCAATATCTCGTGTAGATCCACCACCCGTATTCCAATCATAATCAGTTGCATTGTTATTGACGATTGAAATTGTTCCATATTTCCTGTTATGTAGAATCATGTTGACACGTCCTAAAGCATATACAGTAGCTCTTACATTTGAATTTGTAATTGATATTCTTACATTACTCCAATCAAATAGATTCTGTGGAGTTGAAACTCCAATTTCATCAAAATCATCTACCGAAAGTGCTCCAAAATCCATTTTTGATGTATCTATATATAGCGTATTATCTGGCGTGGGATTTTTTAAAGCATAAGGATGAGTCATTGCCCATTGAATTCCCTCAATTATAGTAACATAACCATCATAATCTGGTCTGTATTTCAAATTGGCATAATGGTCAAGTATTTTTTTCCATGCGTCATCTGATATTCCAGTCATTACAGCATAATTCCCAGCATCAAAATGAGACATTCCTTGTACAAAATTAGCGGGATCCATTACATACGGCAAACCATTCAGCCCCATGTCATCAGTTCCGAGGAAATCACCATCAAGAGAATAAATTGGTGTTAAGCCAGTGGGGTCACAGTATAGAGTTGGGTTGCCGAGGCCGTAGATGTAGGGGGATACTCCGAAAGTTTTTTCGCCGAGTTCGTCTATGCTATTGAACCGGATAAGGATTGGATCGTAGTGGCGGTTCTGGAGGTCGTAGAAAAGGTGGGAGTAGATTCTTTCAAGGCGTCCACCTTGAAATAGATTGGAATTATGCCATGATACATTTGATTCTCCGAAAATTGAGCCACCAGGATAGTAATGTGCAGTATTAATCATATTTCCATTCTCATCCACAGTGCATCGAATATTTCCCTGATAATCTTTTATATAAAAATAATATTTATCATGTTCATAATACCCTACTGGGGTTGTGTAACGCATAAAACGTCCTGAGTAATATTCATAATTAGTACAATATTCATTCGTTAAATATAATGCAGTAGGCGTTTTTGGGGTCAAATTCAATTTATTTTTTTCTAATATATCAGTCTTATCAATATCTTTATTAAGAGCTAACAATATTTTTAATGAATCACGTAGTGTATCTGCTACAAAATCATGATTGAAATTTTCATACATCAACGTGCGACGTAATAGTCTTCCATTTGAATCGTAAGTGTAATTTGCGCGGGATTCATTACTATGGTTATTTTCATCAACAACTGAACTTATTTTACCCTGATAATCATAAATAAATGTTTGTTTGCGTAAGCCGTCAGACACAAGGTTTCCGGCACTGTCATATATGAAACCATAAGATTTATATCTATCATTGGCTCCTAACACTACATTATCCATTGTTGATACTGTTGCTTCGACAGGTTCTACTTCTGCTGTCACCATCTGCATGCCATAGTTCTCAAAGGTTATATTCTTTATACATCCAAATGTTAGAGCATGGTTTTCATTGTTTAATTTCCTACGGTCTTTAAGTCCATACGCTTTCACTGATAGTAAGTTGCTATTTAAATCATAGGTACGATACTCTGAATAATCAGCATCATTTGAACATATATCAGAGTCTCGGTTACCATTTTCAAAGTAAAAGGCATCTGTCATTCGATTAGCATCATCGTAACAATATGAGTAACATCTCCATAAATCAGAATTTTTATTCTCTTTGATATTCCATTGATATTCTGAAATATTCCCATTAAGATAGCCGTCAGTGACAAGTGGAAATTCGGGAGATTCGTAAAACAATTTTTGTGAAAAAAAATTATTCGATGTAGATGAAATGTTACCATGAATATTATAGATGTAATTGGTAGTAATTGAATCACCTAAGGTCTGTGATATCAATCTTCCAAGAGAATCGTATTTATTGGAACATAATATTCTGGATTTCTTGTTGTTATGAGTATGTATTATAGACGTAAGCCTGTTCCAGGTAGTATATTTGTATTCATATATATCCCAATTATATGATTTAGGAACAGAATGATTTTCGAATACTATTGATGGGAGACCATTGTCTGTATATTTAGTGGACTTACGATCATATCCACCAAGAATATTTGAAGATACTTCTTGAATTATACGACCTCTTCCATCATAATATACTGCTGACGCAAGGAATACTTTATCTTGTGTAAGTCTTGTCAATTGTCCCGATAATAGTCCCCGAATTTTAACTGGCATTTCGAATTTATATTTGGGGATTCGCATGAACGCAAGGCTGTCGGCATGCTCCGGCAGGACGGCGGAGGGGGTAACGCCATCGTAGAAGTTGACCCATTCGAGATTGTCCTTGCTGATATCTTCGGGGAAGAGTCCAAGCAGATTCATCCATGTCTGATATCCGAAAAAGTCGTCGGGATCATCAGGATCGAACGGAGCGTTTGAGTCTATAGCTCCGTTCCTTATCTCATTCTTGATAAGCTCGACATTGACGGTGGGATGGAAATTATATTTGTAAACCGGACGGTACATGTCATCGTAATGGTAGAACGACCAGTCGCCGGTGAGCGACTGCAGAGCCGTCTGCGACATGCGCAGCAGGTTGTCATTGTCGTAGAAATATGTCTCGGCATTGCAGTGAGGTAGTTTACGGGAGGACATGTTGTTGCGGTCGTCATAGGTGTAAACGTAGCACATGTCGAGAAGTTCGGAACTGTCGATGGTGGAATTGTCGGCCATCGACATCATCTGCTGATGCGCACCTGGGGGTATGACCAACCGCAGATTGTCGCGGACGTCATAGACAAAGTCGGTGGTGATCGCATCGTCGCCATCGAACGTCACCGTGCGCACCACAAGGCTATGACGGTTTTTGATCTCCTGCGACCGCTTGCCATCCTCGTCGGTGACCTCTGTCATCCGCAGTTCTCCGGGAGCGTATGCATCGGAGGAGACCACCAACTTTGAACCACCGTTGAGCATGCAATATTTTCCCGGATTCATCACAAGACGGTAGTCCATCGTCTTGCCGCGGCTGCTGTGCCATGCCGCGCCGGGCAGATATGTGGCCACCGGCGGCTCATCATCGCGTCCGCTGTATGAATAGTAAGTGAATGCGTGGTCAGCTTCATCGCCATAAATGGAATAATCAGCCCTGTAATCCGGCACATAGGAACCTTTGTATTGAGAGGTAGCCATGGGTAGATATGTTCGGGCGACAGTTCCATCATGGTTATAGGTAACCTTAGTCACATTGTCCTCGCCTCCACCGCCAAAATCCACTTTCACAGTCTGCTCGTGCTGTCCCATGCCGTCGAAGTAATCTACCTGATAGTCATCGCCATCGGCACCGGCAGAAATGGTAAGAATAAAATTATACCCGATATTACCATATTCCGGTTTAATGGCGATATTACCCGCCAGGCCCAGACAGTAACGGTAGGCTTTATGAAATATACCGTTTACGGTCTCCTCGCACAGTCGGTTTGACGAGTCATAATAATATTTCTTGTTGAAATGATCGCCTTTCATGATTTCGGTAAGCCAGCCCATGCTGCTGTATCTGTATAGGCAGTAGTCGCGGTCGGCGAGTTTCGCGGCCAAGGATGTATAATCGAGTGTGTAACTGTCATAGCCGGAAAGATCACCGGTTGTCACCGCATCGCCGGTATACACTCCTATCTGGCGGAGCCTATTCAACGCCCATATGTAATTATGCCGTGGTGTGCCTGTGGTCCACATGCTTTCGACTGTGTAATAAGGCCCGTATCTGAAATTCTCCGCATACTGAGGTTTGCCTCCATAGCCGGAATGGAATATGGAATCAGGACGGATAAATGAATTGGGCATGGGTGGATAGTGGCAGACACTGCCCGATATCTCGCCGCTCTGGAATGGGGAAGAGTGAGTGAGCGATTCATCGGAAAGAGGCGTGAGAATATTGAGAATCCTCTTAAACTGGTCAAATGGCGATGTGCCCTCAAAACTGTAGCTGTATGTGGTCTTGTCCGACTTTCGGCCATATGAGACGGTCTTATTGCGTATCAGACCACGTTTGCCAGGCACATAATCAAATGTGGTGATGGAGGTGAATGAACCGTTGAAATCATCATATTCCGTCTCTGTAATTTTCACAGGGCGCATCACATGATAATAACGCTTGTAAGCCAGTCCATCATGTGCCCATGATGCCGCATTATTTCCACACATCTGATTCCCAAACAGATACATGCACTTGACATAGGCATTATCTATATCTCTATCTGGAGCATATGTATGTTCTGTGATTTTCCATAGTTTGCCATTAGGAAGATAGCGTGATGTACTTAGCAGCAATCCTCTCTCCTGAGTGTGGAAAGAACATGGTTTGAACCCTTTTGATTCAGTAAGTTCCGCTAATGGACGTTCATCTGGATTGGTCTCGAAGTTCGAGAACCTGTGTATGTCGACATTGCCGTTTGCACTCTTTTCCGCAACTTCCGAATAACCTATATGCCCTTCCGATCCATCAATGCATGCAATCGATTGAACAGAAGAGAAACTGAAACTGTGACGGTTGCCGTCATTGCTTGTAAGATTATAGGAATATGAATACAGAGGAGGTTGCAGAAGACATCCGCTCGATACAGCCGATGATGCACCTTTGTTTTTATCATAATTAAGCACATAAAAATACTCCTTGTCGAGATATTCGCCTGTTCCTACATCATTATTGCACCGGTATATCCGTTTTATCCTCAATCCTCCGGCACGTCGATTCGTTGATTCATATGTCAGACCGTCGCGCAACTCATTGACCACGGACGAATATTCATGACGTTCATATTCGAACCTGACATAACCGTCAAGAGGATATTTTATACTCTCAAGCATTCCATACATCGACGATTCACAGCTTGGATATAGATAGTCACCCCCTTTATAGTAACCCCATGCATCAGTCTTTTCCAATTGAAGTGCCGGCAGTTTCTCGTAATCATAATAGTGGAATATATGTTGATCTCCTGTTACTTCATTGACCACCGAGGTGAGTATAAGCCAGTTGTCCTCGGCATGATCAAATCTGAGGCGATGTTTCCACAATCCCATCTGGCTGTAGTCTATAGCGGCAAGTTTTTTACGCTTTATGGCTGCAAGGCAATTCGGATATTCCCACTCCATGTAACCGACCCAACGGTAACATCCTACAAGGAGGTGCAGATAAGGATATGGATGGTTTCTGAGGCTCTCTTCAGTCTTGTCGCCATTATCAATCACGACATCATCACACATGGAGCGGTAATCATAGTCCTGCGATTCATCTTTTTCATAGAGGAGGTTGATTGAATCCTCATCCGACTCTATTCCGGAGAGATATACCGGGATTATAAGGCTGCCGTCATATTCCGGTTTTGTGCCGCCATACATATAGGCACAGCCCGGATTTAAAAATCCACCGGAATGATTCGTCGTATATTGTATCACGGAATGTTTGTTATATGTCATACGTGCCATATACGGTCTGTCCTCGGAATATTTGAACGTGACGGTACGTCCATCGACATATCTTACCTTCGTAAGATGCCACGCACTGGCTATGAATCGGTTGCTGTATTTCGTAAAAAACGGTATATAGTGCTCTACCGATTCGTTGCTTCCTCCGAATGTATATTCATTACCCTCCTCATCCAGTATAGTGAATCTGCCGAATGATTTTGAATAACCGACATTTATAACATCCGTATAATACTCTCCCATCGCATTTTGAAGCACTACATCGTATGGATCGACAAAGTCTGCGTCTTTACCACCGAATACCACTTTGACATCGCGGTTGCAACGTACTTTCCACTGTCCGTCCTCGCCAAGAAAAAAAGTGCCATGGTAGTCGAGGAAATCGAAATTGAAGATATCCGGCTCTGTGTCATACATCAACTGTACACCGGTGGCATAGTCGCTTACTGTTTTTGCTTCTATTTTCGCAGTTGTGCTTGTTGCTGGTATGAATGTGTAATAAGTTTTTGTTGTTGCATCATATTTTGTAAATGGATTTCCATTGTCTTTTACATA
>CANPDS010000113.1 GCA_947573015.1 uncultured Muribaculum sp. | reverse complement strand
GAATACTGCGCAAACTTTCTCCAGAGTGGGTCCGCTGTGGTCAAGAGCCACGATGGTGTTGGAGAATGTAGGAGCCTCCGGATTGTTTACGATGGCTTCGACTGCTTTTTGCTGTTCGGCTATACCGGCTTTTAGTGCAGGGATGTAGTCGGCTGTGGTTATGCGGTCGAATGGCGGTATCTGGTAGGGAGTGTCGTACTTTACCAGAAATGGATTCTGTCGCTGCTGGGCCATAGCGTGATTGTTTGTCAGGACGCATCCGGCTACGATGGCAGCTGATGCGATTGAGGATAGTAAACGGTTCAAAATAATATTGATATGATTGGTGATTATTTATATAAGTAAGTGTTCAAATTTAACCGATAGTATGTGATCAAAATCTTTTATACAATCTGCAACGTCTTTTTTGCCGCTTCCGGTTTATCCCTCAGTCGAATATGTTTATATTCTCCTTCGCTCCGCACTGAAATCGCCTAAAAAATAAGCTGCATATTGTATAAATTAAAATTGAATACTTACTGATCTATTCTATTAATTATGGAAGGATCATTGGCCGATAGGCCTGTGATCGCCTGAAATGTCACTTGGATTCCATACGAAAGTGGCTGTGAGCGGATAGTGGTCGGAACTTTTGATGTTGCCTCTTGTAATGTCCACGGCACGCATGTCGCCACGGTATAGTATCTGGTCGATATGGAAATAGAAGTGATTGTCGATATAGGTGATTGTTGGGCCGAACGCGCAGTCGGAATATGCATCGCGCATGTCGCCGTCGCATATCGTACGGTAGGCGTAGTTGCCCTGTACATCGTTGAAGTCGCCTGCAAGGATTGCGTTTCCGGGATGCTCGTCAAGAAATTGGCGTATATGACGCGCCTGTTCTGCACGCATGCGGTAGGCTTGTTTTAGTTTTCCCAGAAGTTCTGTCTTTACTTTTGATAGTTCGGTACGGGATGGTGCCGACAGTCGTTTGTCGGTAAGTTCCAGGTAAAGGGCCTTGTCGTCGGGACTTAGGCCGATAGACTCAAGATGGCAATTGACCACAATTAGCTGATGTCCCTCGACATTGACCTGATATGCATCATAGTGCGCCGTCAGCCATTTCGGCTGTGGGGTGGGTAGTACGGTAAACGGATATTTCGACAAGAATATCTCACCATTGTCGGATGATATGGCAATATATGGATATATGGCTTGCAGAGAGTCGCGTTGAGCTTTTCCTCCGAGGCTATTTGATCCTTCTTGGAGACATACCATGTCGGGCTGTGTGGCAATGATCTGCTGTATGCTGCGGCTACCCCATTCTGGTTTTTTCGAAAGTTCATGATCGATATAACCATAAACATTGTAGGTCATGAGAGTGAAACTCCGTTCGCGTTCAGCTTCGGTGAGTCTGCTCCCTATGTGCAGGGGTGAGAATGCAAGTATGGCTGGTGATGATATTATTAATGCAGCAAGGGGGATTAAGGCACCTTTGCGCCACAGGATGAAAGTTAATACGAGCATTGCAATCTCTGCAGCCGTCCATATTGGTAATGTCATGCCTATGACCTGCATGAAGGCGCATGTGGCAGGATCAACTGCTCCGCCAAAGGCCGATAGCAGCAGACATAGGGCGATAATGGTATTGACTGCTATCAATACTATATGTATCAACTTATGTAAACGTTCCTTATTCATTTCTTAAGATCTGTGTCAGGACGCGAGAGTTCGATCAGACGTTTTTTTTCGGATGCTGAAAGCGAGGAGTAACCGGAGCGGCGCACCTTGTCAAGTATCTCGTCAAGTTCGGCCTCTCTGTATGTTGAGGTATTTGTATTATAACGACTGCGGCTGCCGGAAGAGTGGTTTTCAGTCGGGATTGTGTTGCGGAATGCTTTGAAAATTTTTTCAAATGGGATAGAGAGATCGGTGCCACGCTTGAGCATTACTGCAAACATCACACCGGCAATCGCTCCTCCTGCATGAGCTGCAAAACTGCCGCTACCGATAAGTGTCAATGCGATTATTACTACAGCAACCCATTTGAGAGCCACCTCTCCAATAAGAATCATGTTCCAGCGATAGTTGGGATGGAGAATTGCTGTGGCGGTGATGATGGCCATTACAGATGCTGATGAACCCACAAGCCATGCGTGGCTACCCCATGTGATCCAGTAAAAACTGCTTCGTGACAGAAAAAACAGAGCACCGGCGAATCCTCCTCCAAGATATAGTGTGATGAGTTGGCGCGCCATGCCGGTGAGCATGAATACACTGCCGAACATGTATAGCCAGAGCATGTTGAATATCAGATGAAATATGTCGACATGCACAAACATGTAGGTGAGCAGTGTCCATGGCCGCGAAAGCAATGTCAGCCATCCTGCCGGGCACTCGATCCATGGGAGCGCCATGCTCACCACTGCTGAATTGCACAGAGACGCGCCAAGCTGCGCCACCATTATTATGGCGAATACAGCCACGTTGATAGCAATGAGGCGTATGCATACATCGCAGTTGCGCCACATTTGTGCTATGGTGTCGGTAAATGGCATTTTTGCTGTATAGAAGTGACGGTAGTTAATAGTAACGGTTGTTGCGTATTATGCCTTGATGCTTCCAGTATAGGATAAGCAGTACGCCGAATATCATGCCGCCGAGATGGGCAAAGTGGGCTATTCCGTCGTTGGCAGAACTTAGTCCGAGCGCTATTTCTATAAGTCCATAACCCATTACCATCCATTTCGCTTTGATGGGCACGGGTATGAACATGAGATATAATGGTTGGTTGGGGAATAGCATGCCAAATGCCAGAAGCACTCCGTAGATGGCTCCAGAAGCACCGATAGTCACCAGATAATGGCTGTAGATCATCTGAAGACTTTCTCCTACGCTCCCTACCGTGAATCCCATGTCGACGCGCTTGATTGCCTCGGCCATTTCCGGGAAATCGACTCCGTAGGCATTCGCAAGCACTTTCACAGCAAGGCTCTCGGCAGTCAGCATCCATGTAAATTCCTGTATAAGGGCCGCGCCAACGCCGCATGTTATATAATAGAATAGGAATCGTCCGCTTCCAAGCACTCGTTCAAGTGTGATGCCGAACATGAAGAGTGTGAACATGTTAAAAAACAGGTGGGCTATGCTTCCGGTATCATGCATGAACATATATGTGAAAAGCTGTGCCACATTGAAGTCATCACCTTTCCAATAGTGTAGACCGGCAAAGTCAATAACCTTGTTGGCGGTGGCGCTTGGGTACACGATCATCGCAATCCATATGATTACGTTGATTATAATGAGATTCTTTGTTACCGGAGGCATGGCGCTCCAGAATGAATTACCGTTGCGAAACATATGTAACGTATGATTTTTGAGTTGCAAAATTAAGGAAAAAACATCGGAATGCCATGTCTGGCTCAATTGCCTATACTTTTTTAAGTAAAATTTGTACATTATTTAACAGAAATGACATGTAATATGAATTTAAAGTGTAATTTTGCACACTAACGGGAACTTGCTATCGTGTGGCTGTGCCGTATGCAGCCAGTTGCCGGAATTAACCATAAATCAATCTCTCATCCCATCATGAATAAAACCGAGCTTGTGGCTACTGTAGCCGATGTCACTGGAGTATCACGTGCTGATGTCCGGACAGTTATAGACAGTTGCCTTGATATTATCATCGACACCCTTGAGAAGGACGGCAAGGTCGCTCTTGCGGGTTTTGGCACATTCTCTGTGTCGGAAAAGATGGCTCGGGCCGGGTATAATCCCCATACGGGCGAGCACATGGAAATTCCTGGCCGCCGTGCGGTGCGATTCAAAGGCGGTGCTGCGATGGATAGCCGTATACGTTGATTATAAATACATTAATTTATATATTCTTTAATTTATATATTCTTTGAATCATGAAGAAAATTACTACTTTTATTGTTGCTCTGATGATGTCGCTGGCATTTGTGATGCCTGCTTCAGCTCAACTTCGTTTTGGCCCGAAAGTGGGTGTGTGTATGAATGAACTTCATTTCAGCAAGGGCGATTTCAGTTCCTCTAACCGCACCGGTTTTACAGGTGGTGTCGTGCTTGATGGTCGTGTGCCTCTGTTGGGATTTGCTTTTGACGCATCTCTTATGTACGTGCGCCGTGATGCTGATAAATCTGTACACAATGATTATATCACAATTCCGGTAAATCTCAAGTACCGTTTCAGCTTTCCTGTAGTTAATCGTTTTGTGGTGCCTTATCTTGCTACCGGTCCTGAATGGTCATATCTGATCCACAATACGAAGGTAGTAGGTATGGATGATAAGAAGTCGAACTTCTCATGGAATTTCGGTATCGGTGTGGAGCTGTTCAGCCATCTGCAGATTGCCGGAAGCTATGGTCTCGGTCTGTCCAAGGTTTATGAAGTTCCAGAAGACAATGTGAATGCTAAAAACCGTTTCTGGACGGTAACAGCCGCGTGGCTCTTCTGATATTCATAATGAATTGCTTTAAACTAACTTAGTTTCTAAATATTAAAAGTTTAATTCGGTTCAATAAGCAACAAGGTAAAATCAATCAGGGGTAGCGCTCAACTGAGCGCTACCCCTGATTGATTTTACCTTGTTGTGCAGGATTATTCGGCGAGCCGAGCCGCGCCAAGTGCGGTTATGAGCAGATGTAGCGATTGAGCTACATCTGCATCGGGAGATAGCGGTACCAGAGTGGTGATCACGCGTAGTGCGTCGTAGGCATCCTGTAGTGCGGCACAATCAGGATTGCTCTTTCCGGTGGCGTAATAATAATGGTAAAGCAGATTGCCGAGTTCGCGAGTAGCGTCAGCCACGGCCTGACGTGTGGCATCGTCGGGTATGGTAAGGTTGAGCAATTGTTCAAGAGCGTTCCATGCTGTGAGATAACACATCATCAATCCTTCGGGTGCTGCGTTGCATCGGGCGGTTGTGGCTATGGCTTTCAGCGCCGTGTTCAGTGCGGGCTTAAGCCTTCCGGCTGCGATCTGAGCTTCGGCGAGCGCGCATGCTGCTGTATGCAGATCGGCTGCGGCGTTTTCCGAAGGATCGTTTTTCCATTGCTGCATGGCATCGGCGGTGACTTCATCGGCGAGTTGCATCGCTTCAAAAGCCTGACGGCGAAGGAGCATGTCGTATACTTCCTTCGCCGCAGTCTGTATAGGTGTGGGTATGTTTTGCATTTATAACGCTTTGGGCATTTGCTTTATGCTTCGGATTTTACGGCATCAAGACGAGTCTTGATGTCAGCGAAAATTTCATCAATTGCTCCCGATCCGGGTATGGCGTGGTATTTGCCTTCTTCTTTATAGTAATCGCGGAGAGGAGAGGTCTGTGAATGGTAGACGTTGAGACGGCGTGAGATGGTCTCAAGGTTGTCATCGCTTCGTCCTGACATCTGTCCGCGCTTTAGAAGACGGTCGACCAGCTCATCATCCTCTACTTCAAGGCCTACTACGGCATGTACTTTAGAATTGTGGCGAGAAAGCATCTCTTTGAGTGCCTTTGCCTGGGGGATAGTGCGTGGGAAACCGTCGAAAATTACACCTTTTTCAGCCTCGGGAGTATTGTCAAGCACATGTTCGAGCACTTTCACCATCAGTTCGTCGGGAATAAGTTGGCCCTGCGATATGTAGCTGTCGGCAATCTTTCCAAGTTCTGTGCCACGAGCTATATGGTCGCGGAGTACTTCTCCTGTAGAGATATGATACAATCCGTATTCTTCAATCAGCTTGTCGCTCTGGGTGCCTTTGCCACTGCCTGGAGCACCGAATATGACAATATTGAACATTTCAGTATATTTTATATTGTTGAATATATAAATGAATATAGGTAACGTCGTTGCAAATCAAAATGCAGTGCGGCCAAGCTGGCACACTCCATCCATACCATTATAATTTTGGGGGGCTTATGCTTCGGCAGTCTCAGCCTGATCGCACAGCACGTATATGTCGCGCAGGTTGCGTGCGAGTCCATCAAGATCCAGCCCATATCCGATGATGAATTTTGTCGGGATCTCGAATCCTACGTAGTCGGGTACCACTCCACATTGCTCTGACTCTGGCTTGAAGAGGAGGGTAGCTACTTTGACCGATGCCGGATTTTTGGCATGCAGATCTTTCAGCAGGTTGCTGATGGTATGGCCCGTGTCGACAATATCTTCCACTACTATTATGTCGCGTCCATCGAGTTCTTCCGATCACTTGTTTTACCTTGCCGGTTGTGGATGTTCCCTCGTAGCTTTTCAGACGAATGAAAGCTATTTCGGCATCAATACCTATGGCGCGGAATAGATCGGAGGCAAATGGGAACGCACCTGTGAGCACACATAATATCAGAGGGCATTTCCCTGCATATTCGCTTCCTATCTGCTTGCCAAGCTCGTTGATGCGTTGCTGGATTGTTTCGCTGGTAATATAAGGCTGAAAAGTCAAGCCTTTATATGTCACTGTTTCCATCCTATAATGATTGTTTTGGCAAAATTACAAAAAAATATCCGGTTCAGATTGTCAGGGCAGAAAAATTTCCTTGCGATTAAATATCCTCTTGATCCCGGTTGTTGATCATGGCTGTAAGCATCAGCAAAGCTGTGTCAGTAGCCTGGGTGATCACTTCGCTACGGTTTCCGTCGAAGTGGTAGAGTGAGGATATGACGTTTTCGCCATATTTTGCAGCTATCCATACCGTGCCTACGGGTTTGCCGGGAACCGCACCCCCGGGACCGGCTATTCCGGAGGTGGCCATGGCGCAGTCGGTGGCACATATTCTGCATGCTCCGGCCACCATCTGCTCTACAACAGGTTGACTCACGGCACCGTTTTCCTGTAGTGTGTCGGTGCCGACACCAAGCAACCGGTGCTTTACGTCGTTGCTGTATGATATTATACCTCCGGCAAACACGTCGGAGCTGCCGGGGATGAGGGTTATACTGTGGGCGATGTTGCCCCCTGTGCAGCTTTCGGCTGTCGCTACAGTGAGATGTCTCGCTCTGAGGAGATCAATCAGACGGGAGGCTATGGCGTTGTCCGGGGTCATACAGTCACTCTGGCATATGGGGCGGCATTCATTTCGCAGAATTCGCCATCAAGGTATTTGAAGTAGCCGGCGATGGCCACCATGGCGGCATTGTCGGTGGTGAATGCTCGTTCGGGGATGAACGCGGTGAGTCCGTGGCGTGCGCAATAATCGGCTACGGCAGTGCGTACACCGGAGTTGGCCGATACACCACCTCCGATAGCCACAGTCTTTACTCCGGTGAGCTTCACCGCTTTGTCGAGTTTGTCGAGAAGGATGGCTATGATGGTAGCTTGAAGTGATGCGGCGAGATCGGCCTTGTTGCGCTCGATAAAGTCAGGATCGATTTTTACATTGTCGCGCAGAGTGTATAGAAATGATGTTTTCAGTCCGCTGAAACTGTAGTCGAGATCAGGTATGTGGGGCTTTGCAAATTTGAATCGTTTGGGGTCGCCCTCGGCGGCAAGCCTGTCAATGTGGGGGCCTCCGGGGTAGGGGAGTCCCATCACTTTTGCGCACTTGTCGAATGCCTCGCCTGCGGCATCATCGATTGTCTGGCCAAGTACCTGCATGTCTCGTGGGCTTTTTACGAGTATGAGCTGAGAGTTGCCTCCTGATATAAGCAGGCACAGGTAGGGAAATTCAGGCACTTTATCGCTCTCCTCCTTACGGATGAAATGGCTCAGTACGTGTCCGTGAAGATGGTTGACATCGACAATCTTGCATCCGAGGCCAAGAGCCATACCTTTTGCGAAAGATGTTCCTACGAGGAGTGATCCGAGCAGACCTGGCCCACGCGTGAAAGCGATAGCCGAAAGAT
>CANPDS010000112.1 GCA_947573015.1 uncultured Muribaculum sp. | reverse complement strand
AAACAGCATACAGTTTCTTGATCTCGCGAGCACACGCATGATGTGTGACCGGGAATCTATGGCGACTGAGACTGCAATGCTCGTGGCCCTTGAGAGCGTGGAGCATGCAAAAAAAGGCAAGAATGGTACTGTAGTAATGACAGACAAAGATGGTAAAACCGTCCTTGTCCTGAAGTCAATTCCTATCTCCTCCCTTACAGAGTAGTGCTCTTGCGTATGTATGTCAGGATCGCTTTTATATCTGCCATGTGATGGTAGAACACTTACCGTATGCCACTCCCCTGCGTGTTTGTAGCGTAGGGGAGTGTTGTTTTTGGATATTTAGGAGTTATTGGAATGATGCAGGTCAAGAGGTGTATAATACATTTATGCATGGAAAACCTCTAATGCAATCTCTTTTAATATGTAAAAATTTAAATGGTGAGTATAAGTAAGTCATTAAAATCATTACTTACTTATAAAATAATTTTCATGACTTACTTGTGAAAATATGCTATTGCGATTGTTTTGGGATATACAAAAAAAGATGTGTGGACTTTCATTTTTCCAACAATAACCTTATCTTTGCACATAAACGCGCATTTTGTGCCGATTAATATCAAGTATAGAATTATCTCTATGGAGGAAAGAACAGGACATATCGACTGTATGGAGTTGCCCTCTGCTGATGTTGTGGCAGAGTGTGGTGCTGACGCATGCACCCCGGTTTCGGCAAAGGACCGGTGGAAAGATTGCAAGTATATGTCGGCCGACGAAGCCGTAAAGCTTGTCAAGAGCGGTGACCATGTGTTTGTACAGGGCAGTTGTTCCATCCCTGAAGCTCTTATAGCGGCTCTCGCCAGACGCGGCAGTGAGCTTCGCGATGTGATTCTGTTCAATGCGTTTGCGCTTGGACGGCGTGTTTCGCCTCTGTGTGATCCTGCTCTGAAGGATTCGTTTCTGATCGACTCGTTTTTTGTGTCGAATGCTGTGCGCGGCTGGGTCAATCAGGGGTATGCCACCACTACTCCCCGTTTTTTCGGGCAGGTGCCTCAGCTTTTCCGTGACGGCACTATCACTTTGGATGTTGCGTTTATCAATTGTTCTCTTCCTGACAAGGATGGATATGTGTCGTTCGGAGTGTCTGCCGACCTTACTCCGTCGGCTGTGGAGTGTGCCAAGATAATCATTGCCCAGATCAATCCGCTGATGCCGTTTACTTATGGCGACTCTGTGATCCATATGTCAAAGCTCGATGCTGTGGTTGAGGTAAATGATCCGCTTGCCGAGACCGGTGGCGGGGAACCGACTGAGGATGAGCTTCGTATAGGGCGTTATATTGCCGAGCAGATACCTGATGGAGCGGTGTTGCAGGTAGGTGTTGGCGGTATTCCGAACGCCGTGCTTCATTCGCTACATTCCCATAAACATCTTGGCCTCCATACGGAGGCAATGACCGATGGCATGGTGCCGTTGATCGAGGCTGGCGTTGTGGATAACTCGCGCAAGCAGGTGGCGCCGGGCCGTTCGGTAGCGTCATTGGCGCTTGGCACCCGTGCTCTATATGATTTTCTTGATCATAATCCGTCAGTGCTGTTCCGCGATATCGCATGGGTAAACGATCCGTTTGTCATTGCCCAGAATCATAATATGGCCGCGATAAACTCATGCCTGGAAATAGATCTTTCGGGTCAGGTGTGTGCTGACTCTATAGGCACGAGGATATATTCCGGAGTGGGTGGTCAGCAGGATTTTGTGTATGGCTCATCACGCAGCGTGGGTGGACAGTCGTTCATCGCCATGCTGTCTAAAACGTCAAAGGGCACGAGCAAGATAAAGCCTGTGCTTACGTCGGGTGCCGGAGTTGTCACCACACGTTTCCAGACAAATTGGGTCGTTACGGAATATGGTGCGGTGAATCTGCGTGGCAAGAACATGATCGACCGTGCGCGTCTGTTGATCTCCATTGCCGCTCCCGAATTCCGTGAGGCACTTGACCGCGAGGCTTTCGAGATGCTTGGTTATGCCTACCGCCGCTGGCATTAATATCGTCTTCGGCAGCATGGGCTTCGGTTTTATACAGACCGGACTCCTTGAGCGTGAATATGGGCGTATATATCAACAACTTTATGATAACCGGCAGGCTGGTGATTATGAGGATTTCATATATTATGACCAGATTACGTATGATGAGTTGATGCCACAGGCAGAGCGCTTCATCCAACGGGTAAGGATATGTTGTAATTGCTGCGGTTGTAGAAATGGATGACTGTGGCATTGGTAAAAAAGGTTGGGTACGATTATTAGGTATGTGATGTAAAATAAATGGAGGGGTGGGGCCGTTATTAAGACATTGAATATGGCCCGGCTGGGGCCTTGTCAGTCAATGAGAATACTGAGGCGCCAATCATATATACATTTCTTGCAGCGATGTATATCTGCAAGAGCTTGGAAACCAAATGCTTTTACCGCGACAGTGCTGTGTGCTGCTGTCGTGGCGTCGCTGCTTTGGGGCGTTGCTATACCGAGGGCATTGGCGGCTCCGCAGTATCGCGATCCGGCTATATTGCCACCGCCACCGCCGTCGCAGGATGTTGTGTCTGGTGGTTTTGCTCCGGCCGACAGTTCGGGAATGCCGGTTCTCACACCCACTATTCCTCCTAACTATCAGGCTCTTGCCGAGGATGAGCTGGCTGCTGATCTGTCGACGCCATCCAATATACGCACTGAGGTGGAGTATGACATTGAATCGGGGTGCTATATTGTGCGGACAAAGGTAGGTGAGTTTGATGTGGCCACACCTTTCATGCTCACTCCCGAGCAGTACAATCAGTTGCAGCTGCGCCGATCGATGCAGCAGTACTTCAATAAGCGCAATGGTGAGCTTGCCCAGGGAGAGAAAGATAAAGAGCCGTTCAATGTGCTCGACATGAACTTTGCGCTTGGTCCGCTGGAGAAGATTTTCGGTCCGGGCGGTGTAAAGCTCAAGACTACAGGCTCTGTGCAGGTGTCGATGGGAGTGAAGAGCAACAAGACCGACAATCCGGCATTGTCGCTTACTGCCCGGCGGCGCACATATTTCGACTTCGACCAGAAGATTCAGGCCAATGTCAACGCAACCGTTGGCGACCGCATGAAATTCGGCCTCAACTATAATACGGATGCTACCTTCGATTTTGATTCAAAGAATATAACCCTTGCTTACGAAGGTAAGGAGGATGATATAGTGAAGAGTATCGAGGCCGGTAATGTGTCGATGACCACAGGTTCGTCGCTTATCCGTGGCAGCTCGGCTCTGTTCGGTATCAAGTCGACCCTCCAGTTTGGCAAGCTCACAGCCACGGCGCTTGTGTCGCAGCAGAACAGTGAGTCGCGCTCGGTGTCGACCAAGGGTGGGGTGCAGACCACGCAGTTCTCCGTCAATGCCGATCAGTACGATCAGAACCGCCACTTCTTCCTTGGTCAGTTCTTCCGCGACAATTACGATACATTCGCTTCCAAGCTTCCTTACGTCACTTCGGGAGTGAAGATCACACGCATAGAGGTGTGGGTCACCAATAAAAGCGGTAATTACAATCAGTCGCGCAACATTGTTTCGTTCATGGATCTTGGCGAGAGTCAGGTGTTGGCCAGCGACTACTGGCGTCCTAATCCGTCGGTGCCCAATACCTCCAACACCTCCAACTCCCTGCTTGAGATAATCAAGAGCGAATATCCCGGTGCGCGCAACATCAACACCGTCACTCAGGCTCTCGACCCTTTGCAGGCGTTCGGCATCGAAGGTGGACGTGACTTTGAGAAGGTGGAGAGCGCCCGTTTGCTGCAATCGTCGGAGTATACACTTAATTCCACCCTTGGCTACATCTCGCTCAAGACGGCACTCAATGCCGACGAGGTGCTTGGTGTGGCGTTTGAGTATACATACCACGGGCAGGTGTTTCAGGTAGGTGAGTTCTCTTCCGACATCACCACATCCTCCGAAGCACTGTTTGTGAAGATGCTCAAGAATACCACCACTTCGCCCAGGGTGCCCATGTGGAGGCTCATGATGAAGAATGTGTATTCGCTCGGGGCATATCAGGTAGAGAAGACAAACTTCAGGCTGAATATCAAGTATCTGAGCGATACCACTGGTACGCAGATCAACTATCTGCCGGTGCCCGGCCTTACCGACAAGCCTCTGCTTCAGGTGATGAATCTCGACCGTCTCGACTCCAATCAGGAGGGCAATCCCGACGGCTTCTTCGACTTTATAGAGGGGTATACCGTGCTTGCCTCTACCGGCAAGATCATATTCCCGGTGGCAGAGCCGTTCGGATCTCATCTTGAGAAGGCTATCGGCAATCCTGTCATCGCCGAGAATTACACTTATCCGGAGCTTTACGATTCAACGCTTGTCGTGGCGCGACAGCTCGCTCATAAAAACAAGTTTATCATCTCGGGTGAGTATCAGGCATCGGGAGGCGCACAGATACGTCTCAATGCCATGAATGTGCCGCGTGGATCGGTTGTGGTGATGGCCGGAGGTGTGCGTCTCACCGAAAATTCCGATTATACCGTCGACTATGCCATGGGCGTGGTGACGATCACCAACCAGAGTATCATCGACTCCGGACAGAGCATATCGGTGACGCTTGAGAATCAGTCGATGTTCAACACCCAGCGCAAGACTCTTCTGGGCCTTGATCTCAACTATCGTTTCAGCAAGGACTTCAATATCGGGGCTACGATAATGCACTTCTCTGAGAAGGCGCTTACCGAGAAGGTGAATATCGGCGACGAGACGGTCAACAATACCATGTTCGGTGTGAATCTGGCCTACAACACACGTTTCATGTGGCTCACCAATCTCATCAACAAGATACCTACTGTCAACGCTACGGCACCCTCCACCATAAGCATACAGGCTGAGGCTGCGCGTCTGCAACCTAACAAGCAGAAGAGCGGCACCAACAAGGGCTCATCGTATATCGACGACTTCGAGTCGACACAGACTGGTATCGACCTGCGCTCACCTTATGCGTGGACTCTGGCGTCCACCCCCTATCAGCAGGGCAACAACGCATTGTTTCCCGAGGCGGCGCTGAGCAACAATGTTGACTATGGCAAGAACCGTGCGTTGCTGTCGTGGTACTATATCGACCGCATGTTTACCCAGCGCAACTCCTCGCTATGTCCGGGCTACATAGCCTCCGATCTCAAGCAGCTCTCCAATCCCTATGTGCGCGAGGTCACCTCGACTGAGATATTCCCCGACCGTCAGCTTGCATATGGCGAGTCGAACCTCATACAGACCCTCAATCTCTCGTTCTATCCTACCGAGCGAGGCCCTTACAATCTCGATGCGGTGAATATTGACGATCAGGGCGCTCTGCTGCAGCCGGAGAAGCGTTGGGGCGGCATCATGCGCAAGCTCGACTTCGAACAAGCCAACATTGAGTATGTACAGTTCTGGCTCATGAATCCATTCATGGACCCCGACAATCCCAACACCGAGGGGGGCGACTTCTACATCAACTTCGGAGAGGTGAGTGAGGATATTCTTAAGGATGGACTGAAGAGCTATGAGAACGGTATACCTTACGATGGCAACGACCAGTTTCTTACAGAGACCGTGTGGGGGCGTGTGTCGCGGCAGAACTCGCTTACCTATGCGTTTGACAACAATGCCGGCTCACGCCTTGTGCAGGATGTGGGCTTCGACGGTCTGAAGAACGATGAGGAGTTCCACTTCAGTTCTTATTCCGACTATCTCGACGGGCTACGCCGAAAGCTTTCGCCCTCTGCCGTCGACCGCATGCAGGGCGATCAGTTCTCCCCGTTCAATGACCCTGCTGGCGACAACTACCACTTCTACCGTGGCTACGACTATGATGAGGAGCGTCTGAGCGTGCTTGAGCGCTATAAGCACTATAATGGCGTCGAGGGCAACTCACTGTCGCCCTCCGATGCTCCCGAGCCGCTCTATCAGAGCTCGCGCACCGGACCCGATGTGGAGGATATCAATCAGGACAACACTCTCAACGAATATGAGCGTTACTTCCAGTACAAGGTGTCGCTGCGTCCGGAGGATCTTGAGGTGGGCAAGAATTTCATCACCGACAAGCAGGTGTCGCCGGTTGTGTGCCGCGACGGTTCCACACAGATGGCCGAGTGGTACCAGTTCAAGATACCCTTGTCGGACTATGAGCGTGTTGTAGGCTCGATCAACGACTTCTCTACCGTGCGCTTCATGCGTATGTTCATGACCGGCTTCAAGGCCACTACCCATCTGCGATTCGCCACTCTTGAGCTGGTGCGTGGCGAGTGGCGTCCGTACGATTATTCGCTCAACACCCGTGGCGACTCTCCTGCCGAAGGGGAGCTCGACATCTCTGTGGTCAATATCGAGGAGAATGCCGGACGTGAGCCTGTCAATTATGTGCTTCCTCCGGGAGTGACCCGAGCCACTGATCCGGGGCAGTCGCAGATACTCCAGCTCAATGAGCAGTCGATGTCGCTGAAGGTGCTCGGGCTGCATGCAGGTGACGCACGTGCCGTGTACCGCACCACCCAGCACGACCTGCGCAACTATAAGCGTCTGCAGATGTGGGTGCATGCCGAGAGCCTTATAGAAAACATCACCAATCTTCGCACCGGTGAGCTGTCGATATTCCTGCGCCTTGGCACTGATATAAAGAACAATTATTACGAATACGAGATACCCCTCACGCTTACTCCCCACCGCAAGTATGATCAGGAGAATGTTGAGGACCGCTATGCCGTGTGGCCCGAGGCCAACAGGTTTGATTTCGCCCTTCAGGAGTTTGTCAACCTCAAGAAGGAGCGCAACCGTGCCAAGCATGATCCGTCGAGCGGAGTAGGGTATACCACGCTTTTCACTGGTCGCGATCCTGCCAACGAGGCCAACCGCATGGCGGTGATGGGCAATCCTTCGCTCAGCGATGTGCGTGTGATGATGATCGGCGTGCGCAACAACTCCTCCACGTCGAAGGATGGCATAGTGTGGGTCAACGAGATGAAGGTCACCGACTTTGACGAGTCGGGAGGCTGGGCTGCCAAGGCTAATGTGAATATCGGCGTGAGCGATATCGCCACCCTCAACTTCGGCACTCATATCGAGACGGCCGGTTTCGGTGGGGTGGATCAGCCACTCAATGCCCGTCGTATGGACGACTACCGTCAGTTCAACTTTGCCGTGCAGGCCGATCTTGGGCGCTTCTTTCCGGAGAAGCTCAAGCTGAAGGCTCCGGTCTACTACTCGGTGAGCGATGAGACTACCTCGCCCAAGTATAATCCTCTCGACCAGGATGTGCTGCTCAAGGATGCGCTTGATGAGGCGGCCACCAAGGCCGAGCGCGACTCTATCCGCGACTATGCCATAGAGAAGTCAACGATCAAGAGTTTCAGTATCTCGGGCTTGCAGTTCGACCGCCGTTCGGAGAAGCCTATGCCCTGGGATCCGGCCAACTTCGTGTTCAACTTCTCGTTCAACAAGCGCCACAACTCCGATCCGACCACGGAGTATGAGAATACCAACGATTACCGTGGCTCGCTGCAATACAGCTGGTCGCCCTATCTCAAGGGTGTTAAGCCGTTCGGGTGGCTCAAGTCGAAAAACCGTAACCTGAAGTTCTTCAAGGAGTGGGAGGTCAACTATCTTCCGGCCAACATCTCGTTTCTTACTACCATGTCGCGCTACTATTATGAGCAGCAGACACGTTCGGAGGTAGATCAGATGATGCAGCTGCCTGTGTCGGTTAGCAAGAATTTCCTCTGGGACCGTCAGCTCAATCTCACGTGGAACCTCACCAAGCAGCTTACCTTCAACTTCTCGAGCAACACTTCGGCGCGTATCGAAGAG
>CANPDS010000111.1 GCA_947573015.1 uncultured Muribaculum sp. | reverse complement strand
GTGTTCCACCAACCGCTGGGTTTGCCCCACCACTTATGTATTTTGGTTAGTAATATTTTGACAGGATCAGAGGGCGATCTTGACACCGACCTGTAGAAGGCCCTGGGCACCGAATCCAAGTTCGCCGAACATTGAGATGGCATTGCTGAGACCCACCTGCGCACAGATAGGATTGATCTGGAATGCGCAGTAAGCTTTATTCTTGCTGTCGTCAGGCCATGTCTGATGAGTGATCACTGTGCCAAGACCACCCTTTGCATACATGGTCACGATTGAATTGCGATAATAGTTGTAACGCACATTGAGCATCAAGGCATGATAGTAGAACTTATTCTCATCATAGTGCTTGCGTGTAGAGCTGGAGAATGTATAGCTCGGTCCGATCCAGAACCCTGGAGCTACATGAAAATTAACACCGGCATTGAGTGCGCCCCACGCAGCATTTACCGCAGAGCCTCCGTCATGGCAATCCATGGCATCCATTTGAGTATAAGCGCCGTAGCTCACAGAAAGCTCGGTCTGAGCCTGTGCGGCTGTCACCACACCAATCATCATCATCAGGGCAAGAAAGATTTTTTTCATAATGCTATTTTGTGAATGTTAAAATTTTCTGACAGAAGATTAACAAACGTAAATTATCATGGTTCACGAAAGTTCATACAAAATCGCACACACGGGAAAACTGACCATATTTTACCCCTTTTATCGCAACTTTTCAACTTTTTAAACCTAATATATGTTACACTAATGCATTAACTTTGCGCCGAGCTATCGGATAATCGACAAGCAACTACTACTTATGAGACTGCCATTTCTCCCAGACAACTTCCACCATGCCATCGGCGGCATACTATCAATGATCATTCTGGCGTCACCTCTTGCCACAACAGCACAGGAGAGCAGCGCCCCAGTACCTGCCGACGCCGTGTCGCTCGACTCATGCCGGGCTATGGCCTTGACCAACAACAAACAGATGCGCATACAGTCGGAACAGATACGTGCCGCAGGATATCAGAAGAAAGAAGCTTTTGCCGCATATCTCCCGCAGATAGATTTTGCAGGAGGATATATGTACAACTCAAAAGATATCAACATCCTCGGCTCTGACCAGCATCTGCCGATAATGAATTTCGATGGTCAGGGCTACACCTTCGATCTCGTGACCAATCCGGCCACCGGACTTCCATTGACTGTAAATGGCACCCCGGTGCCCAAGCAGGTAGCCTATCTGCCCAAATCGGCCATGAGTTTTGACATGCACAATGTGTTTTTCGGTGCCGTTACCCTCACACAACCTATATATATGGGAGGCAAGATAGTGGCCCTTAACAAGATCACCGGATATGCCGAACAACTGGCCAAGTCGCTCCATAGCAACGGCGCCCAAGATGTGGTATATGCCGTCGATGCCGCATACTGGCAGGTAGTATCACTAAACGCAAAGAAAAAACTTGCAGTAAGCTATGTGGCTCTTCTCGACACTCTTCACCGCAATGTGCAGGCTATGGTAGATCAAGGGGTGGCCACTCGCTCCGACCTGCTCACAGTCGATGTGAAACTCAATGAAGCCAACGTTGATCTCGTGAAAGTAGACAACGGTCTGGCGCTGTCCCGCATGGCATTGGCGCAATTATGCGGACTCCCGGTAAACACTCCACTGACATTGAAAGATGAGTATGCACCTCAGGCCGATGAAGCTCCGATAGCAACTACCTACAACATGACCGATGTGTACTCACGTCGCCACGATCTTCATGCACTGCAACTTGGCATTAAGATTGCCGACCAACAGAGCAAGGTAGCCCTATCATCCATGCTTCCGACTGCGGCACTCATTGGCTCATACACCGTAAGTAATCCTAACATGAACGACGGCTTCGCCAAGAAGTTCGGAGGATCATGGCACATCGGAGGCGTGATCCGGATCCCACTGTGGCACTGGGGTGGCGACTACAATAAATATCGTGCCGCACGCACCGAGGCCAACATAATGCGTCTGCGGCTTGAAGAGGCAAAGGAGATGGTCGACCTCCAGGTAAGTCAGGCAGCATTCAAAGCCCGTGAGGCAATGAAAACTTTCGACATGACACGCACCAACCTCGCAAAAGCATCTGAAAATCTACGTCAGGCCGAACTTGGATTCAAAGAAGGCGTACAGACTCCCGACAACGTGATGGAAGCACAGACCGCATGGCTAAAAGCCAACTCGGAAAACATCGACGCAGAAATCGACGTATCATTATGCCGCGTGTATCTGTCAAAAGTGCTCGGCACACTTGACGCAGCTACTGAATAATCAAGAGTTCGTCTAATAAATAACGTTACAAAACTTCTCACCCCACATACCCATGGCAACCAACGAATCAACATCAACGCCCGTAAAGCAGGAGAGCGACAACAAACTTGTAGGTACCCTCGTCATAGTGGTTATTGTCACCGCTCTGATAGCCCTGATCGGATTCCTGTTCCTCAAGCCCAAATCAGACCTTCTGGAGGGACAGGCCGAGGCTACGTCAATACGTATATCCGGCAAACTTCCAGGACGTGTGCAGGAGATATATGTACAGGAGGGCCAGCAGGTAAAAGCCGGCGACACACTCGTACACATACATAGTTCGCTTGCCGAGGCAAGAATGTATCAGGCCGAGGCCGTAAAGAGTGCAGCAGCCGCACAGAACCGTAAAATCGACGCAGGGACACGCTCACAGATAGTACAGAGCGCATACGATCTATGGCAACAGGCTATCGCCGCACGCAATATAGCCGAAAAAACCTACAACCGCATGGAGAATCTCTACAAGCAGGATGTGGTAAGCGAGCAGCGACGCGATGAAGCAAAGGCAGCATTTGAAGCCGCAAAGGCAGGAGAGAGTGCTGCAAAGAGCCAGTATCAGATGGCGAAAGAGGGTGCACAGCCCCAGGATAAAGAAAGCTCTCAAGCAATGGTCGATGCTGCATCGGGAGGTGTGATGGAGGTTGAAGCCCTGCTTCAGGACCAGTATCTCACGGCACCATGCGACGGAGAGATCGACGTGATTTATCCTCACGAGAGCGAACTTGTATCGCTCGGCACTCCTATAATGAGCCTCCTGAAGACTCAAGACAAATGGGTGACATTCAATGTACGCGAGCAACTCCTCAACGACCTTACCCTCGGCAAGGAAATCGAGATAGAGATACCATCGCTCGACAAGAAAAAAGTAAAAGCCACGGTATATTACGTGCGCGATATGGGAGAATATGCCACCTGGCGTGCCACAAAAGCCACCGGCGAATGGGACTCCCGCACATTCCAGATCAAAGCCAGACCTAACGAGCCTGTCGACGATCTGCGTCCGGGCATGACTGTGCTATGGCACATGCCCGATTGACAAGTCCATCCGTCAGAAATATAAACTAATTTTCACCACTTACTCAGTAAAATAATTTAGAACATATACCTATCATGCGTAAAGCTATCACCGACGGTTTCCGACAGCTTGTAAGCCGGCCAATCTACATCCTGCTGATGGTAGTGGTGCCGCTGTTTGGAGCATGGTTCTTCCTCGACCTGATGGAAGAGGGACTGCCACTACAACTCCCTACGGCTATCGTCGACCTCGACCATACATCTACTTCGCGCCGCACCGCACGCAATCTGGCGGCCAGCGAACTGGTCGACATCACATACCGTCCGGAGAGCTACCATGAGGCAATGAAACTCCTGCAACAAGGCAAAATCTACGGATTCTTCATGATTCCGGCCGACTTCGAGAGAAAAGCAGTCAGCGGCAAGGAGACTACAATAACCTACTACGTCAACCTTGCCTACTACGTACCCGGATCGCTGTCGTTCAAATCATTCAAGACTACAGCAGTCACCACTCAAGGGAGTATCATGATGACATCTTTGGTCAGCGCAGGAGTAGGCGAGCAGCTAATACAGAACATGGTACAGCCAGTAGTGACACAGTCACACCCCTACGGTAATCCATGGATGAACTATTCGATCTACCTCAGCAACTCTTTTGTACCATGCCTGCTGCAACTGATCAT
Organism: uncultured Muribaculum sp.; assembly: GCA_947573015.1. GTDB lineage: Bacteria > Bacteroidota > Bacteroidia > Bacteroidales > Muribaculaceae > Muribaculum. The sequence continues at coordinate 3,867 of CANPDS010000111.1, read as the reverse complement.
ATTCCAGATCACGGCATTCTCCTTCCTCCAGGAGATAAAGCGTGGCACATCGGTGCTATGGCTTAAAAATGCAGGTGGGTCGATAGTAAAAGCATGTATGGGCAAACTGATACCGCAATACATCATATTCGCTACCGTAGGCATGGCCATACTCAGCATGCTATACGGATTCAGCCACTTCCCTGTCAACGGAAGCATGCCGGGAATGGTAGCGGCCATGCTGCTGTTCATCGCGGCAAGCCAGGCATTCGCCCTGTTTATATGCTGCGTCATCCCAAATCTGCGATTTGCCTTGTCGATACTCTCTCTAGTGGGCATACTCTCTTTCTCCATTGCCGGATTCTCCTTCCCTGTAGAGCAGATGTATGGCGCGATAGGCATCTTCGCCTACCTGCTTCCCATACGTTACTACTTCCTCATCTACATAAACACCGCTCTCAACGGCTATGAACTATTCTTCTGCCGATGGGATTTTGTAGCCATGATCGCTTTCCTTCTGCTTCCGTTATCCATGCTCTGGAAGCTAAAGCGCTATTCTCTAAACCCTGTTTATATCCCCTGAAACAGCCATGCGACGCATACTCTCAAATTTATCACACTGGTGGTCGACGCTATGGCGCTCGATGCTCAACCAATATAAGCAGATACTGCACGATCAGGGTGTGATGATGTTTTTCCTCGCCTTACCGCTGCTATATCCTATTACATATACCCTCATCTACAACCCGGAAGTAGTGACCGATCTGCCTATGGCTATCGTCGACCACAGCCGCACGTCACAGTCGCGCGAACTTGCACGCATGATCGACGCCACCCAATACATTGGTGTCAGCGGCTACGCCTCATCATTGCAGGAAGCAAAAGAATGGGCCAAGGAACGGAAAGTATACGCGATACTGGAAATACCCGAGGACTATGCGCGCAATCTCGGCAGAGGAGAGCAATCAGTATTGCCTCTGTATACCGACATGAGTCTGCTGCTGCGCTACAGGAGCATACTTTTTGCCATGACCGACCTGCAATTGCAGCTCGGCGCCGACATCCGTACACAAGCCCTCGACATCACCCCCGCCGCACTTTTCACGGCTCCGAAAGAATCAGTAAAAGGTGTCAGCACACAGTCATTCTTCCTTGGCGACCCAACCCAGGGATTCGCATCGTTCATCATGGTCGGTCTGGTGATACTCATACTGCAGCAGAGCGCCATACTCGGAGTGCTGATGCTTGGTGGAGGCGCACGTGAACGCCGACGTCTCCATGACGGCATTGATCCGGAGGAAATAGCAGGCCCTATGTCAGCCTCGATACTCGGACGTGGCCTGTCGGTATTTACCATCTACATGCCTTTGACCGTCTACATTCTCCACTATGTGCCCGTTATGTTCAAGCTACCACATATCGGCGACCCGTTCGACTATCTCATGCTTATGCCTCCACTGTTGCTGTCATCAATATTTCTCGGACAGATACTATCGGCAATGGTGAGTGAGCGCGAGAGCAGTATGCCGGTATTCGTGTTCACATCCGTTCTATTCCTGTTCCTATCAGGTATCACCTGGCCCCATAGTGCGATGAATCCGCTATGGTCCATTATCTCCGGCTTCGTTCCGGCCACATGGGGTGTGGAGGGATTCATAGGTATTGATGCCAACGGAGCCACACTCGCAGATATGTCAACCCAGTACATCATGCTCTGGGTGCTTACAGGTGCATACTTCATCATAGCATGCTACTCCGAGAGGTGGGCACGCAGCTATGACCGCCGCCACTTCCGGCTTCCATCTGTTCCCTGACACAAACACAATCAAGGACTTAAAAGACAGTACAGAAATAATAACCTGTAAAAAATACCGAAACATCAAGGACTGGCATACTATACAACACTATAGCATCCCATGCCTGACCCTACATAACAGAGATCAGGCATGGGATTCTCATTTTATGACCGGCATAAAACAATCATTCAGCCATATGTCGTTGCCATTGCGCCAGACAACAAATCATGACACACTGAAAAACAACATTATTGTGTCCGCACCCTCATTCGACGCATCAACTTGTTGGCAGACACTCCGAGGTTAGTCCCTCTGTACTGAAATCAAGCGTCTTATATTGTCCGAACTATTTCGCAGAAAGAATGCTATCGAGAAAACATTAAATTTTTTTCAATTATAAATTTGCAGATTCTGTAATTATTACTAATTTTGTAATCATTACAATTATGTTAATCCAGTAAATTATTCAAGATCCAGTGCTGACCAGCTCACAAATAATCAACATGCTTAATCAGGCCAAGGTGCGCCCCTCTGTCCACCGGCTTGCCGTACTTGAATATGTCGCCAATAAGCAGACACACCCTACTGCCGATGAGGTTTTCTCCGCGATAACCAGCGACTTCCCTTCAGTATCAAAAACCACCGTGTACAATTCATTGCACACTCTGGTCGAATCAGGAGTATTGCGGGAACTGGAGATAGAAAGCGGAGCGACACGGTACGATCTCGCACTTCAGTTACCGCATAGCCATTTCAGATGTACCCGCTGCGGACATATATATGACATGGCTCTCCCTGAAGGACTCGACAGAATGGTATCTCCCGGATTCAGAGTGGATACGACAGATCTGTTTTTTGCCGGATTATGCACAGAATGCATCGCACTCTCCGAAGATAACCAATCCGCGTCATAAAGGGCCACAAGCATTACTCTGACATTTATCAATTAGTTAAATATTAACATTTTAAAACCAATTCAAGAAAATGAAAGATTTAAAAGGCACAAAAACCGAGAAGAATCTGATGGAAGCTTTTGCAGGCGAATCACAAGCCCGCAACAAGTACTCATACTATGCATCCAAAGCCCGTAAAGACGGCTACGAACAGATCGCCGCTATCTTTGAGGAAACTGCCCACAACGAGAAGGAACATGCCAAACTCTGGTTCAAATACCTCCACGGAGGTGAAATGCCCGACACAATGGCCAATCTGCGCGATGCCGCTGAGGGCGAAAACTATGAATGGACCGACATGTACGACCGCATGGCCGCAGAGGCTGACGAGGAAGGCTTCACCCAAATAGCCAACCGATTCAGAGCCGTAGCTGCTATAGAGCGCCACCATGAGGAGCGTTACCGCCGCCTGCTGAAAAATATCGAGGAAGGAATTGTATTCTCGCGCGAAGGCGACACCGTATGGATCTGCCGCAACTGCGGTCATATCGTAATCGGCAAAAAGGCTCCGGCAGTATGCCCTGTATGCGCCCATTCTCAGTGCTTCTTCGAGATCGAAGCCAAGAATTATTGATCTCACATATAGCCATAAACAATTAAAGGCAGTATCAGAGATACTGCCTTTAATTGTTTATAATTGATGGATAACGACCTGATTCTTATCAATCGATGATGCCATTTGCACGGAACACCTTCTCGATCTTCTCAAGGGCGGTGGTCACCTGGTCCTTGGTATGTGTAGCCATCAGCGAGAAGCGGATGAGTGTGTCGTGGGGAGCGACAGCAGGCGAAACAACCGGATTTACAAAAATGCCCTCGTTGAGGAGGTCGCGTGTTATGGCGAATGTCTTGTAATTATCGCGCACATAGAGAGGGATGATCGGGGTAGAAGTGTTGCCGATCTCGATACCCATGTTGCGGAATCCCTCCAATGCATAGTGAGTAAGCGCCCAAAGATTTTCCTGACGCTCAGGCTCCTGCTCCATGAGATCTATGGCGGCGAGCGCAGCTGCGGTAGATGCCGGAGTGATACTTGCGGTGAAGATGTATGAGCGTGAGTGGTGGCGGAGATAGTTGGTGATCTCCTTGTCGGTGGCGATGAATCCGCCGAGCGATGCGAGCGACTTGGAGAATGTTCC
>CANPDS010000110.1 GCA_947573015.1 uncultured Muribaculum sp. | reverse complement strand
TGGTCCATGTGGTCTCGGCCACCTTCTTCGGCGCTACTACAAGCGCCCGTTCGATCTCGCAGTCATCGATAAGTTGCTGTATCGCGGTCAATGTGCTAACAGTCTTGCCAAGTCCCATATCGAGAAACAAACCACAGCTCGGATTATCCAGAATCCACTGAGTGGCGGTACGCTGATAGTCGTAAGGTCTGTAGATCATATCAGAGTCAGGTTGGTCAAAAGTTCATCAATATCGGCCTTGTTGTCGATTACGTGGACGACATGACCGATTCTCCTCAGCTCCTCGTGGCGTGCCATCTGGATCTTTGTAGGCTTCTTGCCTTTGCTCTTAAGTTCGATCCATACCACTTCCGCATCAGGCAGTACCAGAAGGCGGTCGGGATATCCCACCATGTTCGGGTTGGAATATTTCAGGCATGGCATACCGAGATCCTTGGCTTTATCCACAAGGTATCTCTCAATCGACTTCTCCGATTCCTCGGAGTGGTTGGTAATATTTCGGGTGTTTATATTTTTCATAATTTTCAGGGGGTGACTAGATGACTATACTAGATGTAGTTTTCGCGCGATATACCCGCTTTATTATTATATGTGCGATAATTTATTACTATATTTATATTATTTTCTATATTTTAAGTTTTATAGGATTTAGTGTAGTCACCTTTAGTCACCCCATGGATAAATTGTTGATTTTAGGTATTTTATTGGTGGCTAAAGAGGGGTGGCTACATAGGTGGCTAATGGGTGACTACACCTAAGCTAAATATCGTCTTCACTTACAGATTGACAGCGGACGTAAAAAGTGGCTCTAATATTCTTACCATCTAGTCCCCTACCGTAGCCACCCAATCTCTTCTGTCCTTTCATCTTTTCCCAGCCCAGAGATCTCAGTATCGCGCCTATGCGCTGCGGACCGAACTTCGATATATTAGGGTAGGGGCAGGTGGTCACGATCTCATGGATAGCGACACGCATGCGGGTCACAGATCCGGCAGGAGACAGAGGGTCGTAGTTACGGTAATACGACACACGCTTCGACGGCTCGTAGGTATCCCAGTCGACAGGCAGTGGGATGTCAAGCCACTCGGTCAAATAGTCACGAAGCGGATCGCCCATGACCTCATTGAAAGAATCTGCATAATCGCGCATGCTCTTCTCCAGATCATCGGTAAGCATCAGCGGCTCTCCACCTTTGTATATAAGGTATGCCTCCGCCCATATCTGGCCCACTTCATTGCGGAGCTTCGAAGCCCACGCGGCAGGGCCGCCTCCGCCGGTCACCTTCACCACCCAGAACCGCCTGTTGCCGGTGGTGTCCTTCAGGAAATACTCGTTGTTGGTCGAACCGATAAGCACACTGTGGCGCGGGTTCTTATTCCACTGACGGGCATACGCCGCACGGAAGTTGTCAGACCGGCTCGTGATGAGGTCCTTTATCGCATCAGTGTCCGCTGACTTCATGCCTTTGAACTCCGGGATCTCCACGAGCCACGATTGTTGCAGGGTCTCGTACTGCTCCTTCTTCGCATCTGCAAAAGAGATTGACCCTCGCCACTTGTTAGCCAGTATCTCGGTGAATGTGCTCTTGCCTGTGCCCTGTTCACCAAACAGCACCAGACAGTAGTCGAACTTAATACCCTCGCCCGTATCCGGATCCACATCAAGCGCGCGGCCTACAGCTCCTGCCATCCATTTACGCATGATAGCGCGGTTAAGCAAAGTATCCTCCGCTCCGAGATAGTCAATGAGCAATGTGTCTACACGAGGTACTCCGTCCCACTTCTCGGCGCCTATGAAGTCTTTCACCGCGTGATAGGAGCGCTCCGGAGCTGTTAGTTTGAGCATCTTGTCGATAAGTGAGTTTATTGACAGATCGATACCATACATCTCCGACAGGTAACAACACATGCGTGACAGCGATGTATCATCCACCTCGTCGGGAGAGTGCGTGCCGACGAACGGGCACTGAGGATCGGTAATAGCGTCGCGCTGGCTGAACAGGTCGAACTTCACCATGGCAAACGAAGGGTCATTAAGCATGATTGTCTTAAGGCTTTTGGGAGTTGCCTTAATATTTCCCTTCTTGTCGTAGTCCAGATCCTTCATCCAGTCGGTATTGGCCTCCTCGATAGCAGCTTCTACAGATAGATCAATGCCGGCGAAATCGTCGGTAGCATCAGAGATCCTTTCCTTAGTAAGAAGGACACGCACCGTAGTATCAGCCGCCACGAACTCCTGCATCTTAAGATATGAGGGACGCTTGGTTATATCGGTGGCTTTTGATCCCTCATCCTCTATGCCGAACTTGTGTATACGGACTAAATCAAATGCGTTGCACAGCTGTCGGCTCGCAGGGTCGGTGTCGTGATGGGAGAAGGCGAATTTACCTTCATATACCACCATACCTCCGGCTACACTTCCTGATCGGTATGTATATCGGCCCTCGTGGGCGGTTTTCTCATACACGTCGGAAAGAAATTTCTCGATAGCTTCCTCGATGGAGTAGGCACGGCAGAACGCACCGATAAGCCCCGGTTTCTCCAGAGGGTCGCCTGCTTTCCGGATCTCATGAGCCATTACCTCGCTCTCCCTGCTTGACATCGGCCATTCGCTTACATCCTGCGGATTCCGGTATGTAGCCAATATCTCGTCCACATCGAATGCCGGGCCGTCCTGATAGTCGAAGAAATAGTCTCCGTCCTTGCTGGAACTGGGCCAGTAGAAGAGTCGAGGCAGCTGATAGGTAGTATGGTCAAACAGCTCAATACCGATACGGGAGGTCCAATAGCGGCACACCGGCTCATACTCGGCAGGGGTCATCTGTCGGTTGGCCGGCAGAAGCAGACGCAGACGAGGATTGTCTTTCGTATGCTTGTGGGTGCTGTATATGGCGGCCGCACATCCGAATGTAAGGGTGAAGTCCTCCCACACATCGGGTGTGCCGTAATCTATATCGAGAGTCACTATTGAGCGGTAAAGGACGTTGGCCGTTTTACGGGTGCCATTGCTCAGATAGCCACCTACAAAACCTCCCACGTCCTTGATCCGGCTCTGTTCCTCACGACTCATGCGCATGTACTCACGCACAGTCTCGGCCGTGCGGGTGGTGCAGGAGCAACGCCTTAACAGCTCGCTCCATTTCCACGCACGGTTTTTCCATCGCTTGGACACACGGCTCGGAGCCGTGGCAATGTCCAAGTCGAAGTCGTTTATTAGTTTAAGTGGATTAATCATATCATCATTTCGCTAATTTGCCCGTTGTCAACAAGTCAGCTTATATTTTTAATGAGGGAGATATTTTGGTTTACAAGGTTGATTATCTGATCATGGTAATCGGATTTGCAGTTGAACTTCGCCCGGCTTTGCACTACTTTGTAGGTTCTGAGGGAAACCTCAACTGTCTCTAAACGGTTGCCTGATGGGAGTAGCTTGTGGCGAATTGCGGGTCTTCGTTGGCACGTTTATCAAGATATGCCTTTATGGCATTCTTTGCGGTTTCGTTTTGACATATGACTGAGTATTGGATTTTAATCTTTAAGGTAATAGGGAGTAGTGTAGCCTGCACCTTTGAGAGGGAGGTCGCGGCACCAGGCGATAGGTTCACTGAATAGGTTGATAACATCGGACAATGGGCGTTCCAGTGGAGCCTCGACTACAATCTCATCGTGAATGTGGAACACCACCGGAAGGTTGTCGCGGCGTGCACGGAGTATCACCATACCAAGTATGTCGCGTGCGAGGGCCTGCACCACGTTTTCTGTAAGTTTGCCGCCATATGTCCGGATCTTGCCCCATTTCTTCGTGGTCTGGTTAAGACCCTCATATTCTATGATGTCGTGGTCACCCCTCCATCCGTCGTTGTATTCCGTGCCTATGGTAGCACGGGGATAGCACATTACACGACCGGAGGGTAGAGTGATAGTGAGCATGCCCCATTGGAATCCGACAATAATTCCTCGGTGGATCTTTATCTCCTTACCGGTCTTGATAACGGAGATAGCGGCTTTTTCGATGATGTCCCAAAGTCGCACGATTTTTGGGTTGGAACCACGCCACAGCCTCACGATCTCGCGCTCCTCGGTTTCGGTCAGTCCCAGACGCTTGCCTCCCATGGCTTCAAGAGCGGACACGCCGCCGCCATAGCCTAAGGCCAAAACCGCGATTTTTCCTTTCTGGCGGAGGTCGGCGTTGCGTCCATGTTTCTCTACAGGCACGCCGAACATCTGGGAAGCGGTCTCGCAGTAGATGTCGCCGCCCTGACGGAATACGTCGAGCACCCAGCTCTCTCCGGCAAGCCATGCGATGACACGAGCCTCGATAGCGGAGAAGTCGCAGACGTGAAACGTATGGCCAGGAGCGGCGACGAACGCCGTGCGAATCAGTTCGCTCAACACCTGCGTTACATTTGAGTAGTTCATCTCGAACTCATCAAGATCACCGCCTTTAACCATATTACGGGCAAAGTCGAGATCCGGCATGTGGTTTTGAGGAAGATTCTGCACCTGCACCAATCTGCCGGCCCACCGTCCGGTGCGTGCAGCTCCGTAGAATTGAAGTAACCCATGTATGCGTCCGTCGGAGCATACGCAGGCCTGCATGGCGTTGTACTTCTTGTTTGAAGTTTTGCCCATTTCGCGGCGCAGGGCGAGTACACGGCGCGCTTTGGGCCAATATACCAGCTGCTCGTCAAGTTCATCGAGATTAGCTTTGTTGAGGCTCGCGATGCTTGTGCCCGTGACTTTTTGCAGATATGCTTTGATCTGTGTCGGGCTGTTAGGATTCTCCATGCTGGAGATCTGCTGTGCCTCTTTCAGCAGCTCGGTTTTGTACTCTTCGTCGAAACGGGCAGCGTTGTCTACGAGTACACGGTCGATCATCACTCCACGGTCGTTGATCTCCTGATCAGCTATATACAGTTCATCGTCAAAATCCGGCGCTTCGAGGCGGCGCACTTTGGCCAATATGGCCTGTTCAACCTCCACATCGCGGATACAGTACTTTTTGAAAAGTCTCCATTTCTCCGGAGCTGAGTCGGGCATGTGGCGCACTCCCCCACGTCCGGGCATGGAGAAGAAGCGGATCAGGGTCTTGCCTTCAGCCATTTTCCCATCCGCGAGTTTCAGCACATCGCCGCACTGGCCCAATGCCAGAGGGAGGCCCATGCGGGCGGCACGTACCATTGTGCATCTCCACTGTGCCGGATCGAAGGGCTTGGCGTATCCGAGATAGCGACTTATGCATATTCGCTCGAATGCCGCATTGAATGCCGTCTTTACTACCGACGGATCAGTCAGTGCTGACAATACATCTTCGGGCAATGTCTCACCGCATGCGAGATCCACGCACGTCACCGGGCCATTGTCGATGCTGTAAGCAAACAGCAGTATCGTGAAGTCGGGAGCCTCGACGTATTTGTATACGCCACTGCTTGGCAGATCCACGCTGCTGTAGGTCTCTATGTCGATTCCTAATTCTTTCATCGGCCTATATTGTTTGGGATGTATCGTGAGTCATTGCCAGAGTCCGTGCTGGATGGGTCGGCAACGGGTTTTAGAAAAACAGGGTTGATTCCGCATCCTATGCGATGCTGCTTTGCCAGGGGGCACGTTCTCCATTCCTTGCATCTGTCGGAGAACTGGCAGTTACCCTTAGTGGCCATTCCGCGCAGATCCTCGCGGTATTGCTCCGGTATTTTAAGTTTGTGGACATCGGCTTGGCATTGCTTAATAAAACGCTCCAACCGGGCGCACGTTTTCTCTTCTTGCATTTGGCTTGATTGTTAGCCCCGGCGATAGTGGCAGCGCCACCGCCGGGGCATGGGTCAGTTATGAATGATTAGATATCATCGTCGCTCTCGTCATCGAGGTTGATTCCGGCGAAGTCAGCTTCAGCTGATACGCGGCCACCCAGACGGTCGCCGTCCTTGAACTTCATTATGTTGTTGAGACCGCATGCTATGCCTTTGTTGACATTGACATCGAAGCCGAAGAATGACACTGACACGACAACCCATACTCCGCTGTAGATCTCCTCCTCATCTACGATGGTGACCCCTTTCGCGTCTACCACACCGGGGCGTGTGCTGCTCTTGGCATTGAGGTAATAGTGACCTGCATATACCTCGTCGTCCTTGTCGTCACCGTCCATGAGTGGCGATGCAAGGTTCTTTGGCTCCTTGCCTTTCCATTTCGATACGATGGCCTCGGCCTTGGCGGCCTCGATTGCCTTCCTGATGGCGTTGACGGTCTCCTTCTCCTTCTTGGGGATAAGGATGTTGGTGGAGTATTTCCCCTCGGAGTCATTTCCGTCGAAGCTGTGCTTCTGGAAAACGTGGGTGTAGCTCAGACGGCATGGGCCGAATACTACTTTAGTACCTTTTACTACTGGATCGATCATGATTGTAATGATTTTGATTATTTGGATAGGGTTGTTATATGTTGATATTCTTGAAATCCTCCGTTGCGGAGTTGAATGCCGGGCGCTTGTCATCGACTGTGACGAGCGTAGGCTTGCCCTGCGGCTTGGTGATGTAGGTGGAGCACAACGCGGCGAAATGCTTCTTGCCGACAAGTTTCTCCAGATCGGTTATGTTGCACAGCGCCTCCGGCTTCATATACTCGGAGCGGTCGTACCCTTCGCCCGACAGCAGGGAGGCCACGGCCTCCGGGTCAGTGATCTTGCGCACGCTACGGCCCTCCACAAGTTTGTAGCCGGGATAATCTACGCCGCCCAATGCCTGCTCCAGCGCGTACTCCTCGACGCTTGTGGCCCACGATTTGACAATGGGAAGCCATGCGAGCACTGCGGACATAGCGGCAGGTGCGATAAGACGTGGATCGGAGTTGTCGGTGGAGAGCGATGTGCAACGGTCGGCCAGGGCCTTGCAGCTGCACTTCACGTTGCAGAACTGACACCACTTGCCGGGGTTCTGCGGTCCGTAGCCTCTGTATGCCTCCTGGGCTTTGGGTCTTAGCTCCTCCTCAGCCCATCGCAGCAACTCGGCGGCGGAGAGGTCGGCGGTGCTGAAATTGTCGATACGCGGCTGCACGATGGTCATACGCACATCGGTTATGCCGTACTCGAAGCAGTTGGCCAGATATGCGCCGAGAGCGTAGATCTTCATCTGCGGATTGTCCTCGGCCGATACTTCCTTGCCTTTGCCGTACTTGAAGTCGATCACCTCCATCAGGCCGTCGGCGATGATGATGGCATCGGATGTGCCGAACGCGTCGGGCACGTAGTCGGAGAAGTCGAGGCGGGTTTCCACGAGCAACTGCGCGTCTGATGTGCTGGCGAGTGCAGCGTTGAACTTGCCGAGCACGATAGCCACGTAGGTGTCGGTATACTCGTCCATCTCTCCGGAGTAGTATGTGGGGTTGAGTTCAGCTATCTCTCTGTCCTCGCCGCCGGTGGGGCGGCCGAGATACTGCTTTAGCTTCTTGGCGCAGTAGGCGTGGGCCAGAGTACCCTCCTGTGCGTAGCTGCTCTCGCGGTCGGGCACTGCGGCTTCCAGCCTCGGTGCAGCCGGGCAGTTCATCCACCGCTCTGCCGCGGATGGTGACATTAATGCGTGTTGTCCTGGCATGGCGGTCACTATTTTAGAATGGCGCCTTTGCCAATGCAGGCATTCCTGTAGCATCAAGTGTAATGGTGTCGCACTCGGCTATGAATTTCATACGCTGTTCCGGCGTGAGGTCGGGAAGCTTTGCGGCCTTGCCCTCACTCAACTGCATGATCAGTTGCTTGGCGAGAGCCGTTATGGCCTTGTACTTTTCGGGGGATACGGATTTGTCAGCAGCGGCCTCCTCACCGAGTAGCCTCACGCGAGTGTGGTGTAGTGCGGCGCGTGCCTCCTCTTGTGTCGCTCCGATCAATGACTCTTCGGCCTCTTGCACTGCCTCCTTGGCTTTTGCCTCAGCTTCGGCCTTCGCTTTGGCTTCTTCAGCTGCTTTAGCCTCCTTTTCGGCTTTGATTTTGACGGCTGCGATA
>CANPDS010000109.1 GCA_947573015.1 uncultured Muribaculum sp. | reverse complement strand
GCGATGCCGAATGGACTGAAATCAAAGGGTGAGACAACATCCACCCGGCTGCACAGAGGTCGCAGCAGTACCCAACCAATATTTCCAAATTCTAACACCTTTCACTATGAATGATTTGAAGAAGTACATCGCCGAAGGTATCGGTACGATGTTTCTGGTGCTACTCGCTTGCGGCAGCGCCGTCCTCGCAGGCCCGTCAATAGGGGGCTATGGCATAGGCATATGTTTTGGCCTCGTGCTATTATGCCTATGTTACTGTATCGGCAACATTTCAGGATGCCATGTAAATCCGGCAGTGTCGCTCGGAGTATTTCTCAGCGGCCGCATGAGCTTTAAAGACATGCTCTTCTACTGGCTGTTCCAAATGGGTGGCGCAGTAATCGGAGCCGCATTCCTGTTCTGGTTTGTCAACATGAACCCCGGATTCAACTTCGGTGGTGTGACTGAAAATGCCGGCACAACCTACAATCTGGCCACAAATGTGCTGCAGCCCGGTGCCACCTCAGGCATGGCTCTTCTTATGGAAGTTCTGCTGACATTCTTCTTCGTGTTTATCATACTCGGCGCTACCGACTCCAATGTAGGATGGGGCAAATTCGCTGGTATCGGCATCGGTCTCGCTCTCGGACTGGTAAATATCGTAGGAATCCCTGTTGACAACTGCTCGGTAAACCCTGCACGTAGCTTCGGCCCGGCAGTATTCTGTCCTGCAGCATTCCATGACTTCTGGATCATGGTGGTAGGTCCGTTTATCGGCGCCATTATAGCCGTACTCGCATGGAAAGCCGTTGCCCCCTACATCACCAAAGGCAACAAATAAGTAAAACAACAAATAAATAACAGAGGCATGCGGAATCCGCATGCCTCTGTTATTTATTTTATATCAGTGTCTATAGACATCTGTTCCAATCAGCCTCGATATAACGCGCCACAGCATCCGTGTCATTCCGACCGATCACTACATCGGCTACAGCTTTCACCTCAGGCAACGCATTATCCACCGCAACCGCCACATCGGCCGAACGCAGAAGGGACATATCGTTGAAATTGTCACCAAAGGCAACAATGCGGTCAACACCAAGCTTTCCGGCCAACCGACGCACCACCGCACCCTTGTCTATTCCTGCCGACATCACCTCTATCACGCCTATATTGTGACGGAGGTTGTCGGGGTATACACTGACTGAGCACCCGGGCAATTGCCTCAATTTATCACCAGCCGCCCTGACAGCATCAAGCGACCCCATGGCAAAATTCAGTATAGTGCGAGGCAGCACAGGAGAGAGGCCAACAGGACTGTCAATGTGAAATTTCTTCAATGCCAGGCCTGTGCGTGCTTCAACAAAATCAGTATCAGCCGCGGTCATCGGCCCGTTATGATAAGCATGCAGCACACGCCCGTCAGTAGATATGGTATAGACAAACGGATGCAGCCCCTCACTTTCGATCACACGACGCACCTCCCGCGCCATATCATCGGCAAGCAACTGCATCTCCACGTATCCATCAGATACGGGATCCCACATCGCGGCACCGGTCATGGTGATGTATGGCACCGACGTATGACAGTCGCGCATAAGCGGCACAACCGTTGCTGGAGTGCGTGCAGTGGCCACAGTGATTAGCGCCCCCTCTCGGCTGAGACGGCTTATTATAGCCGCACTCTCGGGACTTACCTTACTATAACTGTCGAGCAGCGTGCCGTCCATGTCTGTGACATAGAGCGTGCGACGCTGCCCGGATACAATCGGAGAAGTTGTAGATACCGTCATCTATTGGATTGAATCATTCAATACTCATGCGTGATACGTGCAACATCATGCATGATTTAATATCCGCCTATTAAATAGATAAGCGGCGCAGAGTGTCGAGAAGATCGCGGTTGATCGGCTTATCGTTCTTGATAGCCTTTGAGAAGGGTACGTAGACGATATTGTCATTGGAAATTCCGATCATCACATTGCGCTGATCATCGAGCAGAGCATCAATGGCGGCGGCACCAAGGCGCGAAGCAAGAATACGGTCGGCCGCAGTGGGCGAACCGCCGCGCTGTAGATGTCCGAGAATCGACACACGCACATCGTAGCCCGGATATTCATTCTTCACACGTTCGGCAAGCGCCATAGCGCCTCCGGTCACCGGACTCTCGGCAACAAGCACAATCGATGAATTCTTGCTCTTGCGGAAACCATTCTGGATAAGTTCGGCAAGCTGGTCGACCTCTGTGGAGATTTCAGGGATAATGGCAGCCTCAGCACCCGAGGCAATAGCACCGTTGAGAGCGAGGAAGCCCGCATCTCGTCCCATCACCTCGATAAAGAAAAGACGCTCGTGGCTGGTAGCGGTGTCGCGGATCTTGTCGACACACTCCATGATGGTGTTGAGTGCGGTATCGTAGCCTATGGTCTTATCAGTACCGTAAAGATCATTGTCGATGGTACCGGGAAGACCGATGATGGGGAAATTGAATTCAGTAGCGAATATGCGTGCTCCGGTCAGCGAACCGTCTCCACCTATCACCACCAGAGCATCGATGCCATGCTGGCGCAGGTTGTCATAGGCAAGTTGCCGACCCTCCGGAGTCTGAAACTCCTTGCAACGGGCAGTCTTCAGAATGGTACCGCCCATCTGTATGATATTTGACACGTTCTGTGTCTTGAAATCAACGATTTCATTTGTAAGAAGGCCACGATAGCCACGATATATGCCCTTCACGTTGAAGCCACTGAAGATGGCCGAACGTGTCACGGCACGTATGGCGGCATTCATGCCGGGAGCATCACCTCCCGAGGTAAGTATACCAACGGTTTTGATTGCTGACATGTATGAGAATTTTATATGATTTATTCCTGAAATACTATCTTTAGAGATTGGTCTCTGTGAGCAAATTTACGTATCTTTTTCTACATATATTCACCACAGTCACTCCGTTAACATATTTTTATGTCACTGTCGCGACTCATAGATACACAATCTCTAAGAATGTGTTTAAAACGGCGCCGGACCATCCGATGGACCCGAGAGGAAATCGGCCGTACCTCCCGACAAAGGCGATGATGGTGCAGGAAACGCACCGTCGGCTCCACCTCCGAAAGTGGCAGTATTGAGACTCGACTCGACCATCACCGGCACATCGCCCGGATCGATGTCATTCTCGGTCCAGTTTTCAAACCGTGCCAACCGGCCCTTAAAACGAAGCTTGATGGTATCGACCGATCCGGAACGGTGTTTGGCGACAATAAACTCTGCCAATCCTCGTATGTCGTGCCCCTCGGCATCGACATCGCTTTTCAGATAATACTCCGGACGATGGATAAAGCATACGATGTCGGCATCCTGCTCTATGGCTCCGGACTCACGGAGGTCGCTCAACTGCGGGCGTTTGCTGCCGGCATCACCGGCCTGACGGCTCTCGACCGAGCGGTTAAGCTGCGACAGCGCCACGATAGGTATGTTGAGCTCTTTGGCCAGTTGCTTCAGCGATCGCGATATCATACTCACCTCCTGCTCACGCGAGCCGAAGCGCATACCTGAGGCATTCATAAGCTGGAGGTAGTCAATCACGATAAACTTCACATTGTGTTCCCTCACCAGACGTCGCGCCTTGGTTCGCAACTCGAAGATTGAGAGCGACGGAGTGTCGTCGATATAAAGCGGTGCACTATAGAGATGTTTGATACGGGTCATCAGCTGGTCCCACTGCAGACGCGACAGCTTGCCCGACTTGATAAGCGAGCTTTCTATCTCACATACATTTGATATCAGTCGGTTTATGAGCTGCAGGTTGGACATCTCAAGAGAGAACACAGCTACAGGGATATTGTAGTTGACAGCCATATTCTTGGCCATCGAGAGCACAAATGCGGTCTTACCCATAGCCGGACGGGCGGCAATGATGATCAGATCAGAGTTCTGCCATCCGGAAGTAAGATTGTCGAGTTCATGATAGCCCGATTCCAATCCCGACAGACCCGACTCACGGTTGGCCGCAGCCTGAATCTGCTTGATAGCTTCGGAGATCACGGGATCGATCTGAGTGACATCCTTCTTCACATTACGCTGCGATATCTCGAAAAGGCGACCTTCAGCCTCCTGAAGCAAATCGTCAACATCGTTACTTTCATCGAAAGCTTTGCCCTCTATGCCGGCGGCAAACGATATCAACTCTCTGGCAAGATACTTTTGGGCTACAATTCTGGCATGAAACTCGACATGCGCTCCGGAAGCAACCCGCGAGGTCAATTCCGAGATAACAACAGGTCCACCCACCTCGGCCAAAGTGCCGTTGAGGCGAAGCTGCTCCACCACGGTAAGCATGTCTATAGGCTTCTGAGCGGCTCCAAGGCTCTGTATAGCCTCGTATATACGCTGGTTGCGCGGCTCATAAAAGCATTCAGGCTTAAGAATATCGCAAACGGCAGTATATGCATCCTTTTCAAGCATCAGGGCGCCAAGCACCGCCTCCTCTACCTCCTTGTCCTGAGGCATGACACGACCGCCGGTGTCGTACATCGACTGGTGTTGCGGCTTACGCCTGCCACCGCCATGATTATTGCTATATGGAGTCTCTAATGCTGGATCTGGCATAACTGCTATTGGGGTGATATGGAAATATCGACAAATTTACGAAAACTTTTCATACCCCACCAACATAGCCCTCACAACTTAGAGTTAACAACCATCTGCAAAATTAATCTGGCATTGCTCTCGACTTATCCGTATCTTTGGTTTACACCCTTAGATACTCACGCCCGGGAATGCTCAAATAAATTTGGCATTGCTCTCGACTTATCCGTATCTTTGGCTTACACCCTTAGATACTCACGCTCGGCAATGCTCAAATAAATTTGGCATTGCTCTCGACTTATTCGTATCTTTGGAGAGAAAATCAAAACTAAATCTTCAGATACCACGTGAAAAAATCAATCATTCTTACTGCCACTCTGCTTTGTATGATGGCGGCTTGCCGATCGGCATCCGATACACCCCTGCTGACCGATGAAGTAAAATATGTAGACCCATTTATAGGCACCGGTTTTCATGGCCATACCTTTCCGGGCGCAACACGACCGTTCGCTATGGTGCAAGTCAGTCCGGACACACACATAATGGGTTGGGACGCCAGCAGCGGATATCATTATGATGACAACGAAATCTACGCCTTCAGCCACACACATCTTTCCGGCACTGGAATCGGCGACCTTGGCGATGTAGCGCTCCTGCCATACTCCGGCACCGACTCCATAAAGCCTGTGGCCACATTCAGGAAAGAGACCGAAAAAGCTACACCGGGCTATTACGCAGTACATCTCGACAATTTCAACATTGATGTAGAGCTTACCAGCACCGACCGTGTGGGATTTCACAAATACACCTACTCCGACACAACCGACCGCAGAGTAATGCTCGATCTCGGTCACATATTACAGCCCAACTGGGGCCACAAACTCGTGGGCAATACATATACAACAGTCAACGACTCAACCGTAGAGGGTACGGTGAGCACCCAGGGATGGGCATATTACCACAACGTATCATACCGCATCACATTTTCCGAGCCAATCGAAAGCACATCGCAATATCTCGATGGAAATCTGCAAAGCGATAATGCGGCGACAATCACATCCGACAAGGATCTGAAACTACACTATCGATTCCCGACAGCCAACCGCCCGATATATGCAAAAGTAGCCATCTCGATGGTAGATCCCGAAGGTGCAGCCGGAAACCTTGAGGCAGAACTGCCGGGATGGGACTTTGAGGCTACCCGCACACAATCCGAAAATATCTGGAACAATGCGCTGAGTGTGATTCAGATTCAGGCTGACCCTACGGTGATGGTCAACTTCTATACCGCGCTATACCATACAATGATAGCTCCATTTGCATATCAGGATGCCGACGGACGCTATCTCGGCATGGACAAGCAAGTGCATCAGGCTGAACCTGGCTACACAAACTATTCGGTATTCTCCCTCTGGGATACATTCCGAGCTTTCCAGCCCCTTATGACTATCATCAACCCCGAACTCGCCGCCGACTGGGGCAAAGTGCTCGTCAATGGCTATAAACAGGGGGGCATATTACCCAAGTGGCCTATCAGCGCAAGCTATACAGGTTGCATGGTAGGATATCCGGCGGTTGCCGTTCTTGCCGACCTTGCCTCAAAGGGTCTTGCCGACGAAACCGATATAGCCACATGGGCCGAGGCTGGAGCCGCATCGTCGGTCTATCGCAAAGATCTCGCCGACAAGTTCAAAGGCACTCGTGAGCTCGATCTTATCACCATGCACCCCTATTATAAGGAAAAATATGGATTCGTACCTGCCGACTCCGTAACCGAATCTGTATCCTGGGGGGTTGAGATGGCTTATGAAGACTGGTGCGTGTCACAACTGGCAGCCAAAGCGGACATGGATTCTTTGGCCAAGGCTTATGCGGCAAAAGGTGAATACTACAAGCGCTACCTCGATCCGGAGACAAAGATGATGCGGCCGATAATGGGTGACGGCACATTCCGCACACCATTCAATCCACGATACTCAGCCCATATGAAAAGCGACTATACCGAAGGCAACGCTTTCCAATGGAGCTTCTTCGCCCCGCACGACATGGACAACTTCATAGAAGCGATCGGAGGGAAAGCCGAACTCGAGGCTCGACTTGACACTCTATTCACCACATCGTCCCAGATAGACGGAGCTGAAGCATCAAGCGATATCACCGGCCTGATTGGCCAGTATGCGCATGGCAACGAGCCAAGCCATCACATGGCATATCTATACAACTGGACCGACTCTCCTTGGAAGGGACAGGAACAGCTCGACTACATAATGCGTGAATTTTACACCAACGCACCCGATGGCATTATAGGCAATGAGGACTGCGGACAAATGTCGGCATGGTATGTGATGAGCGCACTCGGTCTCTATCAGGTGGCTCCGGGTATTCCTGTCTATACCATAGGACGTCCGATCGTCGACCGCGCCATCTTAAAAGTGCGCAACGGTGATTTTGAAATCATCGTCAAAAACAACGCTCCAGCCAACCGCTACGTAGCACGCGTACTTCTCAACGGTCAACAACTCAATTCTCCATTCATCTCTCACGAAGAGATCGCAAAAGGAGGACTACTGGAATTTGAAATGAGCGCCACGCACCAGTAAGAATTTTGTTTAAAAACGGAGATCAACATCCTCTCATTCATCCGTTATAAGACTGAAATAAAAATTATCATCCATCAGAACATTATCTTTAATAATTCCGTATATTTGCATAATCAAAATTTGAATCTAAAATTTTAATAATTATGCTTAGCCAGAAATTACAAGATGCTATAAATGAGCAGATCAATGCCGAGCTTTGGTCGGCATACCTATACCTCGCAATGTCAATGGACGCAGAGAGCAAAGGCCATAGCGGTGTTGCAAACTGGTTCTTCATCCAATTCAAGGAAGAGCAGGACCACGCCCGCATATTCATGAACTATCTCAACTCACGCGACGTGAAGGTAGTGCTCAAGCCTATCGAAGAAGTACCTGCATCATGGCCCGGAGTTATCGACATGTTCCGTCAGACCCTTGACCACGAACGCAAGGTAACCGGCATGATCAACAATCTCGCAGCTATAGCCAAAGCCGACAACGATTTCGCATCAGTAAACCGTCTGGTATGGTTTATCGACGAGCAGATCGAGGAAGAGGAGACTGCCCGTAACCTCATCTCTGCTACCGAGGCTGTGGAAGACAACAAATACGGCATGTACATGCTCGATAAAGAGCTTGCCGCACGCACCTACACCACACCATCACCACTCGCTACACAGGACTGATCCCTCACGAAGTAAACATTACACATTCATACATAAGGAGCGCCGGCAAATGTCGGCGCTCCTTATGTATGATATTGCCATATCCATCCAACTGGAATATAGTATAAGGAGAATAGCTGTGATAATATCCCCGTCGCACGCGCGTTATTAATATATGACACG
>CANPDS010000108.1 GCA_947573015.1 uncultured Muribaculum sp. | reverse complement strand
CACACTACAGTGGGAGCCTCAGGCAGGCAAACCGACACCTACATCGTACTATATAACATGGAGCGCATCGGGAACAGACAATAGCGACGGCTCTACAGAGGTAGATGGTAATACAACATCAACCACAATATCGGGCCTTATCAATAACACGCTCTACAACTTTGCCGTTCAGAGTCGTTATCCCTCAGGACTTGCACGGAAAATCACAGCATCCGCCACTCCGAAGACCACACGTATTCCCGTCTCAGACTTCAAGGCAATGGCAGGTGACAAGCGCGTGTTCCTTTCATGGAATTCGCCGGTCACCACCCTTGACTATTCTTATGAAATTGATGTCACCTCCGCAGGTTCTTCCGTCAAATCACTCACTGCCACAAAAGAGGCTAAAAGCATCCTTGTAAACGATCTTACAAATGACACCGAGTACACGTTTGCGATTACCACAATCTACTCACATGGCAAATCGGAGACACTGACAGCATCAGCCATCCCGGGACAGATCAGCCCGATCGCGGTATCTCCCGAATCACCTCATCCATATGAATTATGCCAGCTGGAGTATAATCCCGCATATTTCGTTTCAGGCACAATCGCATCTGTGGAATGGTCAGTCAACGGCACTGTGATAGGTACCAGCGAGACTATCACCCACCTCTTCACGGAGTCGGGTAGCGTAAACGTAACAATAAAAGTAACGTATACTACCGGTGCATCTGAGACCGGATCGATCACTGTGGATGTACAGAACTTTGCCTGGAGCGAAGTGACCAATGCCGGTTATCAGAAAGCATCAAACTTCGCATTCTCTCCCGACGGGCAGACTCTCTACAGCATATCGCAGTCAACCAAGACCCTTCTTGCCATCAACGCGATAACCGGTGAGATCAAATGGCAGCAAGTGCTCGGTGCCGCAACCTATGGCGCCGGAATAGCAGTAGGCACAGACGGTAAAATATATCTGGGAACAGAAGATGCGGCAGGAACCCTCTACGCATTCACACCCAATGGCACTGTAAAATGGCAGGCCTCAATGGGTAAAGCCGTAAAGGCGGCACCGGCGGTGACTTCCGATGGAGTTGTATATGCTCTTTGCGATGGAGCGAAACTTATTGCCTACAATGCCGACAACGGCTCCCAAAAATGGTCAGCCGATCTTAGCGGCAATGCCGGAGGTGTGGCAGTCGATGCAAGGGGCAATGTATATGCAGGTACTTCAGCCGGCGTATGGGCTTATTCCGCCACAGGTTCACGCATATGGCAATCTGCTGATGCTCACAACGTGACCGAACGCGGCGGTTCTCTCGCTATTGCCACCTCCAACAACACCCTTTATGCCGCATTAAAAGGCAAGGAGGGCATAGCTGCAATCAACATGGCAGATGGAACAACAAAATGGAAATTTGCCTCCGATTACAACGACTGCTATCATCCTGTGACAGATGCTGCGGGCACCGTCTATTTCAACGAGAAGAGTGGAGCGCTTTACGCTATCAATGCCGATGGCTCACTCAAATGGAAATATACCGACGGACTTGGATACACATATTCCGGATTTGCTATTGGCGCCAACGGACACGCCTATATCACCCAGTATGCAAGCCCATTCGAAATCCTTGACATAGACCAGAGCGGTAATGCCTCCGTACTTGGCAACATCGCCCAAAGTATGTCACCGGTATGTCTTGGTCCTGACGGACGTCTGTACTACGGACTCAACGGTTCGATCGGCACATATAATGCCGGTATGCAGCTTGCAACCGAAGGCTGGCCATGCCGTGGCGCAAACATTCACGGCACCAATTCTTTAAAATAATTAATGTATTAGCAATGCTGAAACGCGACAATCTATCTATAAAAGCTCCAGGCCATATGGCCTGGAGCCATGTTATCACTCTCCTACTCTTCCTGCCATTCGCAATGATATGTGCGGCATGCAGCAATGATGATGATAAACAGACTACAGGAAATGGCGCAGCCCCGGAATACTCCTCCGAAGCTGTCAATGCCATGGAAAGTGTATGGAGCACATCGCCGGCACTCTCCGACAAAGACTCCCGTACATCGGTATACCGTACAATTCAGAATTGGGCCGATGGATGCGCAGCCGAGGAGATATATGCAAAATATCGCGATGCCGAATACCCCATGGCAATGGCAATCCAGAACCTGTACCCTATACTGCAATGTTATGATCTGGCGTTCGACCGGATACTCGATGCACTTAAGAAAGGAGTACCTGCTGACGGAAAGCCACGCATATGGAACCTTTACAACATGGGAATCATAGTGCAGACCTCTGCCGGCAACTATGCGATCGACATATATCATCGCCGTGGTGCCGAACTCGCTCCTTACATCGATTTCTACGCAATCACCCATATCCATGCCGACCACAAGTGGGAACCGCTCGCCCGAGAGATGTCTCGCCTCGGAAAGCCTGTGCTTACCAATTTCTCTATCGAAGGGGTAAACAACAGCGCATACTTATCGATGGATACACGTGACTACACTATCGGCAGTTTCAATATCCACTCGTTCATCACCCACCACAACAGTTCCCCGATCACCACATTGGCCATAACCGCATTCTTCGTTGAAGGCGGAGGCGTGAGCGTGCTCCATTCCGGCGACAGCAACTTTATCGCCGATGAATTTGAATCGATGCGCGGACGCGACGTGGATTTCTACGTATTCCGCTATGCAGTCAACGCACTGACTGAAAACAATGTGCTCGGAACAGTGGTAAATCCAAAAGTAGCAGTACTCAGCCATATCCTCGAACTTGGCCACAAAGATGTGGCCAACAGCCGTTGGAGCCTGGAGCTTGGGCTGGAGCGGGCAGCGCGTCTAAATTGCAACAAAGTAGTGATGCCATTCTGGGGTGATGCTCTGACCCTTTAAACACACACTATAACCTAAATCAAAAATGATCAAACCACTTTTCATTTCAATATGCATTGGAGCTACGGCACTCACCGGATGCTCCAATGCCCCAAAATCCGAGAGTACACCTCCCGACGAATCCAACCGTGCAGAAATACTGCGTGATAAGATACTGAACGGTGACACCACTCAGGTACTTGTGGTAGCACATAGAGGAGACTGGCGATATGCCCCGGAGAACTCAATCGCGGCGATTGAACACTCAATAGCCGTAGGTGTCGATGTAGTAGAACTTGATCTTCAGCTCTCGAAAGATTCAGTACTGATGGTAATCCATGATTCCAAACTCGACCGCACCACCACCGGTAAAGGTCCGATATCAGAATGGACCGCAGACTCCCTACGCACGCTTAAACTGAAAAACGGGGCCGGAATACGCACCATGCACTCACTACCCACACTCGAAGAAGCTATGCTCGCTGCAAAAGGTCGTGTGCTCGTCAATCTCGACAAAGCCGACCGCTACTTCGACCTGCTGATGCCTGTGCTTGAAAAGACCGGAACTACACGTCAGGTAATTATGAAGGGAGCCAAACCGGCGGCCACCGTCGACAGCCTGTATGGCCGTTATCTCGATCAGGTAATATACATGCCGGTGGTAAACCTTGACAAGCCACAGGCTCAAGAGCTTATGGAAGGATTCATGACCGACCTCAAACCTGCCGCTTACGAGTTGGTATATGCCAACGATTCCACAATCGCCTATCCACTTGAACTGAAAACTCAGCTTCATGGCAATGCGCTGATATGGTATAACACATTGTGGGACACTCTCTGCGGAGGTCATGATGATGATCTGGCACTCTCGGATCCTGACAGAGCCTTCGGATTCCTAATCGACAGCCTCGGAGCCCGAATCATACAGACCGACCGCTCGGAACTTCTGCTTGATTATCTCCGCTCCCGTTCACTTCACGATTAAAAACAATGGAATTAGCTGAAAACATCACTCAGTCTCAACGTGGTATTATCGGTAAGATCATAGATTTCTACCGCATATCCCCGTCAAAGGATGTTTCCGACAATCCTGACAGTTTCAAGCGGGTACGTCTGGCGACATTCCTTGCCGCCACAATCGGATATGCAATATATTACGTGTGCCGTCTGTCGATGAATATCGTGCGCAAGCCTATTGTCGACGATGGTGTATTCTCCGAGACCCAGCTCGGTATCATCGGCTCGTGTCTGTTCTTTGTCTACGCAGTAGGAAAGATGGCCAACGGATTTCTTGCCGACCGATGCAATGCCCGTAGATTTCTCGCCACAGGCCTTTTACTTACCGCTATGGTCAACCTCGTGCTCGGCATGACTGAGATGTTCTGGGTGTTCGCTCTGCTGTGGGGTCTGAACGGATGGTTCCAGTCAATGGGAGCACCGGCATGCGTGGTATCGCTCAACCGCTGGTATACCTCCAAGGACCGCGGCACATATTACGGGTTCTGGTCGGCGAGCCACAATCTTGGCGAGGCAATAACTTTCATCACCATAGCCATGCTCGTGAGCTGGGCAGGTTGGCGCTACGGAATGCTCGGAGCAGGTGTCATAGGCCTGTGCGGATTCGCCCTCATCATGCTCTTCATGCGCGACACTCCCCAGAGCCTCGGATTTCCGAGTCCGGAGCCTGTAGCCGCCAAGACACCGGGCAAGAAGGGGGAGTCGGCACCCGACTTCAACCGCGCCCAGAAGGCCGTGCTACGCAATCCGGCTATATGGTGCCTCGCCCTGGCCAGCGCATTCATGTACATCTCGCGCTATGCCGTCAACTCATGGGGCGTGTTCTACCTTGAGGCCCAGAAGGGCTACAGCACTCTCGACGCATCGCTCATCATATCGATAAGCTCCGTATGCGGCATTGTCGGCACAGTGGCCTCCGGCCTCATCTCCGACCGCCTGTTCAATGGCAGCCGCAATGTGCCGGCCCTCGTGTTCGGACTGATGAACGTCACGGCACTGTGCCTGTTCCTCCTCGTTCCCGGCGAACACTTCTGGCTCGACGCTACAGCGATGGTGCTGTTCGGTCTGGGCATAGGCGTCCTGATCTGCTTCCTCGGCGGACTCATGGCCGTGGATATCGCTCCGCGTGCCGCCGCAGGAGCCGCACTCGGTGTGGTGGGTATCGCAAGCTACATCGGAGCAGGATTGCAGGACGTGATGAACGGCATTCTGATCGAGGGACAGAAGACTATCGACCCCGCAACAGGCGCCGACATATACGACTTCACTTACGTCAACTGGTTCTGGATTGGCGCCGCTGCTGTATCGGTTCTCCTCACACTCCTCGTCTGGAACGCCAAGCGCCAGGACAACGCATAAATGAGTATCTCTATCCACACTGCTGACAATCTCAACTAAGGTAACCGATCTCCCTCCACCGGAAATCAACACGATGTTTTAGGTATCACACGCACCAACCATTGAGATTGCCGGCAGTGACTACGGCGATGCCACAGGATTTCATCTGCGGTATCGCCGTTTTTTTTACAACCGTCAGGCGCCTGCATCCTGCCGCCACATGTCACGCCTTAGTTTTTGGTGGAATGCAAAAGATTAAGTAACTTTGCGCGTTACCGTCGATAAACGATTACAGATCGCACTACCGCACGGAGTAATACATGTCAAACTAACACCACACCGACTTGGATATAGATCCGTTACCGGTGGCCTCGCCCTTGAGCGGGCTTATAATGGCCGCCCAACTCATCACCGTCAACGCCCCCTCAATGGGGAGCATAATAGCGCTCGTGTGCGCTGCCATAGCGCTTATCATATCAGGATTCGTTTCAGGAAGCGAGATCGCATATTTCTCGCTCACTCCCTCCCAACGCGAAGAGCTTGACGAATCGCCAAAAGGACGCACCATAGAGGGCTTTCTGCAACAGCCCCAGAGATTGCTGGCGACCATACTCATAGCCAACAATCTGGTCAACGTGACCATCGTAATCCTCTGCAACTTTGCATTCAATCAGATTTTCCACTTCGAAAGTGGGGTGCTCGACTTCATATTCCAGTCAGTAATCCTCACATTCCTCATCCTGCTGTTTGGCGAGATCCTACCGAAACTCTACGCCAACACCTACACTGTAGGATGGGCAAAAATGGCTTGCGGTGGCATTTCTGCGGCAATACGCGTGCTATTCCCGATATCCTCAATGCTCGTGCGGAGCACATCAATCGTAAACCGCGTGGTCACCAAAAAAGTCGATGAGATTTCTGTCGACGACCTCTCGCAAGCCCTTGAGATCACAGATGTAAAAGCCCCCGATGAGAAGGAAATGCTTGAAGGAATCCTCGAGTTCGGCGACACCACAGCCTCCGAGATCATGACACCTCGCGTCGACATGACCACCATCGACACCTCACTGACATTCCCTCAGGTGATGGATGTGGTGCTTCAGACCGGATTCTCACGCATACCCGTGGTCGAAGGCACCGACGACAATATCCGCGGCGTGCTCCACAGCCGCGACCTCCTTCCATATATCGGAAAAAACACCCCCGACAACTTCAATTGGCAGACACTCGTAAGAGACACATATTTCGTGCCCGAATCGCGTATGATCGACGATCTTCTTGAGGACTTCCGCCGTCGCCGCATACATATGGCTATCGTTATCGATGAATATGGAGGTACCCAGGGCCTGGTCACCATGGAAGATGTGCTCGAAGAGATTGTCGGCGACATCAACGATGAGTACGACGAAGAAGAACTAACATACAAGCGTCTGCCTGATGACACCTACGTGTTTGAAGGAAAGACTCTGCTCACCGACTTCTTCCGCGTGACCGACCTCAACGAAGAGGACTATGCCGACGTAACCGAAGATTGCGACACACTCGCCGGAATGCTCCTTGCCATAAAAGGCGACTTCCCGAAATCCAAGGAGTCGATCGTATACCGCCGCTGCCGCTTCCTGGTGATCTCCATCGAGCGTCACCGCATCGCCTCAGTGAGAGTAAAAATCATGCCTCAGGAAAATCCCGATCAGACTCAAGCCGCATCCTGACCCATAAATAAAAATACAACCTGAAGCAAACTTCAGGCCATTTCTCATCAAGCTCCAATAATTCTCCCCACCTCATCATGCGATACCTACTGATGCTCCCGGTGTTTGCCGTGGCGCTACTTTTCATAGTGCTTACTGAAGATTGCTCAGGCAATGGCAATACATCCGCAGTACCACGCCGCACGGCATACCCGCGCATCGAGCTTTACGACTCCACATTTCACGATGCATCCGCTGAACTGTATGCCATTTTGATGGTCAACGATTCCGCGCAGACCGACATAACCTCACATTCTCCAGAAGCCACTTGGATCGATGTGCGCTATCCACGCTATGGAGCTACCCTGCGCCTGACCCTCAGCTGCCTCTCAGGTAAAGCCCTACATGAGGCAATAGCAAACAGAAGCGAACGCATAGCCCTCAATGCCGGAGGTATGCAGAGCACCGTAACTCAACTGACCTCAGCCGAAAACATCTCATCGGAGATCATAACCACTCCAGGAGCCATGGTGACACCCTTGCAGATAATCGCCACCGACAGTTCGTCAATACTCCTGACCGGAGCGCTCGAAATGCCTGCATCGGCAGAAAGCGCTGAATATTACGATCCGATAGTCAAGGGAGTGGAGCGCGACCTTATACACATGGCAAAGCATCTCGCAAAGCGATGAAGGTCGATATCATCAGTACGCCACGCATAGAATGCATGCACATCTGCGGAATGCTGATATGGAGCACCGCAATCGTCCCACCCGACAATGCCTCGCGCAATACACGCCGCGACTGCGAGCGCCATGCCGTAGCCATGCTCATACGTGCAGCATTCGGCCCGTCGGCAACCCTGCATCATCACGATTCGGGCGCTCCATACATACAGATTGCCGCCACAGGCCGCATCGTCACATCCATATCAATCACACATTGCAGCGACACCGCCATGCTCGCCATAGCTCCCGAAGGCACTGCCATAGGCATTGATTGCGAGCATTTCCGTCCCGCGCTGCGCAATGTGGCCCAACGCATTTTATCTGCGGCAGAATTATCCGCATGGGGAGCAGATGATCATCTGCTCCTGCGTGCATGGACCATCAAGGAAGCAGTCTACAA
>CANPDS010000107.1 GCA_947573015.1 uncultured Muribaculum sp. | reverse complement strand
GCTATATTGCCAACATGAATACCGACTCTCCGGCCGGTATGATGTTGAAATTCGCAAGTGAGACTACAAAACCGTTTGTTGATGACTATCTGCTGTCGCATGAAGCCCGTGAGGCCGTGCGCCACGGCTATCTCCATATCCACGACAAGGATTATTACCCCACCAAAAGCCTCACATGCGTGCAGCATCCGCTTGACAAGATTCTGAAATATGGTTTCACCGCAGGGCACGGTGAGTCACGCCCAGCCAAGCGCATAGAGACCGCCAGCATAATCGGATGCATCTCACAGGAGACTGCACAGAATGAAATGCATGGTGTCCAGGCAATTCCGGCATTCGACTTCTATCTCGCGCCATATGTGCGCTCATCATATATCGAGGAAGTAAAGACTCTCGAATCTCTCTCCGGCGAAGACCTGAGCGATCTCTACAATGCTCCGATCGACGACTATCTCAAGCATCCGCTTGATGGATTGAAGGGCAAAGAGCGCATGAAACAGCATGCTGTAAACGAAACCGTAGGTCGTGTGCATCAAGCCATGGAGGCATTCATTCACAACATGAATACCATCCACTCCCGTGGCGGCAATCAGGTTGTATTCAGCTCCATAAATTACGGCACCGACACATCAGCAGAAGGCCGCTGTATCATCCGCGAGATACTCAACACAACATATGAGGGTGTAGGCAATGGCGCTACCGCCATATTCCCGATTCAGATCTGGAAAAAGAAGACAGGTGTGAGCTACAAGCCCGGCGACCGCAACTACGATCTTTACAAGCTTGCATGCAAGGTAACAGCACGCCGATTCTTCCCAAATTTCCTCAACCTTGATGCGTCGTTTAACCAGCATGAGAAGTGGCGCGCCGACGATCCCGAACGTTATATGTATGAAGTAGCTACAATGGGATGCCGCACACGAGTGTTCGAGAACCGCTATGGCGAGAAAACTTCCGTAGGACGTGGCAACCTGAGCTTCTCCACAATAAACATTGTACGCATCGCTATCGAGTGTATGAATATCCAGGACAAAGAGGAACGCATCAACCGTTTTTTCTCGCGTCTGGATGATGTGCTGGAAATCACAGCACGTCAGCTATGCGACCGTTTCGACTTCCAGAAGACAGCACTCGTAAAGCAGTTCCCACTGCTCATGTCACGCCTGTGGATCGGAGCTGATAATCTCAAGCCCGGCGACACCATTGAGAGTGTTATAAATCAGGGCACACTCGGCATTGGTTTTATCGGACTTGCAGAATGCCTCGTGGCACTTATAGGAGTGCACCATGGTCAAAGCGAAGAAGCACAAGAGCTTGGTCTCAAGATTGTAAGCCACATGCGTAGCCGTGTCAATGAATTTGCCGAACGCTATCAACACAATTTCTCCGTACTGGCCACTCCAGCCGAGGGACTTTCCGGCAAGTTCACCAAGAAGGACCGCAAATCGTTCGGCATCATTCCTGGCGTCACCGACCGCACATATTATACCAATTCCAACCATGTGCCGGTATACTATCACTGCTCACCACGTCATAAGGCAAAAATTGAGGCACCCTACCATGCCCTCACCGGAGGTGGCCACATCTTCTATGTAGAGATCGACGGCGATGCAACCCACAATCCCGAGGCCATAAGCGATATCGTAGATCTGATGGACAAATACAACATTGGCTATGGCTCCGTCAATCACAACCGCAACCGCTGCATGGAATGTGGCTATGAGGATGCTCAGGACAATCTCGACACCTGCCCCCACTGCGGAAGCCATGCCATCGACAAGCTACAGCGCATTACCGGCTATCTCGTTGGCACAACCGACCGATGGAACAGCGCCAAGCTCGCCGAACTCAACGACCGTGTGGTACACAAATAACCTAATGTAATGGCTACACTTCGTGTGCTTGATATTGTCGGCGGCACATCAGTTGACGGCCCCGGACTGCGTACCTCTATCTATCTTGCCGGTTGCGGGCATAATTGCCCAGGATGCCACAATCCTCAGTCATGGGACTTTGATGGTGGTACCGAGATGACCGTAGATGAGATAATGGAAATAGTACGTGAGCAGGACTTCAATGTCACTCTGTCAGGAGGTGATCCGATGTATCAACCAGAAGGAGTAGCTGAGCTTGCCGCTGCAATAAATAAAGATGGATATACACTCTGGTGCTATACCGGTTTCACCTATGAACAACTCTCTGCAATGCCACGATACCGCGAGCTATTACCGCTGATCGATGTGCTTGTCGACGGCCCGTTTATCGAAGCCGAACGCGATATGAAGCTACACTTCCGTGGTTCGTCAAATCAACGATTGATTGATATGAGATTATCGCTTTCCTCAGGCGAGATGGTTCTTTGGAGTGGGAACTGAAAAAAGTCAGCCACACACTGATGAAATATTCAGAAATCGCTATCTTTGCATAAAAATTGTATGTAAGGATAGCGATTCCTTTTTTAAGCGACTCCTTTTTATGACTATGACCCAGCATTCCGGCACATTACACCGCACACAAATAACAATGTTGTTATACAACATAGGAGCACTCCTTACCGTAACGGCATGGGGTGTTTCATTTGTAGCCACAAAGGTGCTTCTTGATCACGGGCTGCAACCTACGGAGGTCTACATCTACCGCACGTTGCTCGCCTATCTTATGATATTGGCCATATGCCACCAAAAGTTGGTATCAAACTCTGTGCGCGATGAACTATTGTTTGTGGCCTGCGGCATGTGTGGCGGATCGCTATATTTTATTGCCGAAAATACTGCACTTGAACATACGCTGGTGTCCAACGTATCGCTAATTGTAACGCTCGCCCCACTGATCACCACCCTCCTTGTCGGTGCTCTATATAAGACAGAACGTCCGACACGTGGCATGATCACCGGATCTCTTGTCGCATTCATGGGTGTAGGACTTGTAATCTTCAACAGTTCTTTTGTACTCGCAGTAAAACCATTAGGTGATCTTTTGGCATTGGCGGCTGCTGTAAGCTGGGCTGTGTATTCAGTCGTTCTGCGCAAACTCAGTGCGTTCTATACTGTATTGTTTATTACACGAAAAACATTCTTCTACGGACTGCTTACAGCTCTGCCGTTTCTCTTTACAGAGCGTCATCATGGCGACCTGAGCGTATTTGCCGAGACAACGGTATGGGCCAACTTCCTCTTTCTCGGAGTGTTCTGCTCCATGCTTGCATTTCTTATATGGGCTTGGGCGATAAAAGGCCTTGGCGCCGTCAAGGCCAATAACTATCTCTATGTGCAACCTATCATAACACTCGTGGCTTCAGCTATTTTTCTTGGCGAGATAGTAACTTGGATAGGATATGTTGGATGTGCGTTGATCCTCATAGGTGTTATCCTTACCGATCGCCTAAATAAAACCGGACATTCTGGCAAAATTGGCCATTAACAAGGATAAATATGAGTGACGATAGAATGTCGTTTGACGTTCCGGCGCAGCTTAGCAGGCTCTATGCACGGACAGCAGGTTCTGCTCCATCAGCAGTAGAATTACTGCCCGGAGCGGGATCAAACAGAAGATATTACCGCATTCACGGACAAACTACCATAATAGGTGTGTCAGGTACGGATGCCGCTGAAAACAAAGCATTCGTTGAATTATCACATCATTTCCACAGCATCGGTATCCCAGTGCCTGAAGTATATGATATTGATGAAGATAGCATGACATATCTTCAGGAAGATCTCGGCACTACATCATTATTTGATTTCATATCCTCCGGCCGTGAGAATGGAGAGTGGACAGATGAACAGCACCACGCGCTTCGCCGCACTATCGCCGCACTTCCTAAGTTGCAGTGGGAAGGCGCGCGTGGCCTTGATTTCTCATCAGTGTGTTTCCCGGTTGCATCAATGGATCGTCAGTCGCTCATGTGGGATCTCAACTACTTCAAGTATTGCTTCCTTAAGCCTATGGAGGTCGATCACTCGGAAGTGCTTCTCGAACGCGACTTCACCACCCTTTGCGATAAGATACTCCGCTTCGATACCCCGACATTCATGTATCGCGATTTTCAGTCGCGCAACGTTATGCTTGATTCCAATCGTTCTCCCCGGTTTATTGATTTTCAGGGTGGACGGCGCGGCCCGTATCACTACGACGTAGTGTCATTTCTTTGGCAGGCTAAAGCCCACTATCCACAAGCATTACGTGATGAACTGATTGATGAATATATACGGGCGTCAGAACCATATATCAACATTGATCCGATCGGTTTCCGGCGTGAACTCTGTCTGTTCGTACTCTTGCGCACATTGCAGGTACTTGGCGCATATGGCTTACGTGGCCTTGTGCAACGGAAACCGCACTTTATCAACAGTATTCCTGCTGCAATCGACAATCTACGCACGCTTCTCGCAGATATGCCGGATGGCATGCCTCATCTACATGAAGTATTACAGCGTATAGTATCTATGCCGCGATGGAATTCCATTCCAGAAAACCGCCAACTTACTGTAAGTGTGAATAGTTTCGGCTTCCGCAAATCAGGGATACCGGATGATGACACAC
Source organism: uncultured Muribaculum sp. (assembly GCA_947573015.1). GTDB lineage: Bacteria > Bacteroidota > Bacteroidia > Bacteroidales > Muribaculaceae > Muribaculum. Next base: position 3,603 of record CANPDS010000107.1, on the reverse strand, counting down.
CCAACGGAGGTGGATTCGTATTTGATTGTCGCGCATTGAGCAATCCCGGACGATATGTGGAGTATCGCTCTCTTACCGGCCGAGATCAAGCGGTGATAGATTACCTTGAAAACGATAGCGGTATCACTGAATTTCTATCGCATGCATATGCTCTGGTTGATGTAGCAGTAGAGCGATATATGGCTCGCGGCTTCACTCATCTTATGGTTAGCTTCGGATGCACCGGTGGACAACACCGCTCAGTCTACAGTGCTGAGCATATGGCACGGCATATTCATGAAAAATACGGTGTGCACGTGATCCTACGTCATATCGAACAGGGAATAACAGATATATTTCAACCGGTATCCTCCAAATTGATCAATAAATGAAAGCCATGATCTTTGCTGCCGGACTTGGCTCCCGGCTGCGTCCATTGACCGACACCATGCCAAAAGCCCTTGTTGCGCTTGACGGAGTGCCGATGCTTGAACGTTTGTTGATAAGGATGAAGCAATGTGGCATTACCGTTGTGGTGGTCAATGTGCATCACTATGCAGAAAAAATCATGGATTTCCTGCATGACAATGATAATTTCGGCATGCAGATACAAGTGAGCGACGAATCCTCGCGCCTGCTCGATACCGGAGGTGGCGTTCTTGCAGCAAAGTCAATGCTGGACGGCGATGAACCTATATTGCTGCATAACGCTGATATTTATACCGATATTGATTACCGTGAAATGCTTGCCGCTCATGAAGCATCAGGAGCCGATGCCTCCCTACTGATGGCACCACGCACCACATCAAGATATCTTCTTTTCGATGATGCGATGAGGATGCACGGGTGGATGAATATCATTTCTGGCGAATACCGTCCCAAAGATATTTGCACAGAAGAATATTGCAGATATGCATTCGGTGGCGTGCATATGATATCTCCAACTGTTCTTGATGATCTGAAAAAATATGCTGATAGTATCGGGAACAATGTGTTCTCAATCACAGAATATTATATCGATGCTTGCCAACGTATGTATTTAAAAGGATGGTGCCAGCCCGCAGGAACGCGCTGGCACGATATAGGCACTCTCGAAAAACTCCGTCAGGCTGAAAATGATATTGCCCGTAATGCATCAGGCCATGGCCGGTGATGCACAAGATGAAGTCTCGTATCCGTTGAGATTGTTATATGTATCGTTTACCGCATTTTGCAGATAAAGCATCTTACAGAATACCACAAGATTGAATATACCGAGTGTGAGCCATCCAAAGAAGATGGAAAGAATATAGGTAGATACCTGCAATCCCTGCGGACGTCGGTTTAACGCAAGATATGTGTTGCACCGGTTGATCCACATGCAATACCATATAATAGAATAAATGCCAAGGGTTATTATAGAAAATACGATAAACAGCAGTAGTCCTTTTGTATTCTGTCCATCATTGCGGCATGCGGTATTGGTTTCCTTAGCAAATGCATAGACAAGATACCATTGATAAAAACCCAATGTAACGATTGACAGCAATAGTGTAAGCCAGAATCCACGATTGGTAGGTAGCATAGCATTTTGTGTTTTACTTCTGTTCCTTTCTACAGAAATTTAGGTGCAGATGTGTATAATATGCACAGTGTGAATAAAAATGTCAATAAATGCAAATATAATATGGCTGATATATAAAAACAAGAGATATGTTTAAAAACATAAATGAATGGTCCATTATATCTATAATATCAAACATGTCCTATTTGACCTACATATATCATTCACCATTAAGGACAATAATTAAATAAATTTTCACGTTTAATTGGTATAATTTTAAGGTTGTCTATAATATGGTCTTAAAAAAGATTTTTTCAGCCGTATACTTGCTTTGTATAATAGGATCTCTTAACGCTTGCAACGATGACATCAAACCGTTGGCGTTCCTTTTTTTTAGATGAAAATATATAGTTGTGAAACTATATTAACCATATTGCGTCTAATCTGAGTAAAAGGCAAAAGAATGGCTCAGATAAATCTTTCCGTTCCTAATTGTGAGAGTGCAGGTGAGACACACGGGCGTGCCGACACTGCTTTTTCAAGATTGATTGAAGCACATGGCACACTGATCAACCGTGTGTGCTATATGTATGCCGGCTGTGTCGAGGATTTCGAAGACATGCGCCAGGAGGTATATGTGAATCTCTGGCGTGGCATGGGAAGTTTCCGAGGTGAATCCGGAGAAAGCACATGGGTCTACCGCGTCGCGCTCAACAGTTGTGTATCTTATTTCCGTAAAAACCGCCACCAGTCGGAACTCACCCCACTGTCGGCATTGACAGATGTAGCAGATAGCGGCAACGATGAGCGTGCAGCCATGCTTTCTGAAATGCATTCCTTAATCAACCAGCTTGACCGGGTGGAAAAAGCGATGATACTGCTGTGGCTCGACGAAAACACCTACGATGTTATCGCTGAAATCATGAATATGCCACGCAATACTGTAGCATCGCGTCTGCGCCGCATAAAAGAGAAACTGGTGAAATTTTCTAATGAATAATATACTTTATCTCTTACAGAATAATCGGACAACTATGGATATAGAAGAAATGAAAAAGCGTTTCGACGCACTCAATACCAGCCTGGAATCACTCGACGATGACAATATCCGTCTGATACGTCAAGTGGAAGAGGGAAAGATAAAATCAGCCCAGACAAAATTGTGCGGCAAATACCGTATATTTGTGATCATAGGATTAACAATGAGCATTGTAATGCCAGTGTTCTATCGCCATATATTCCCATTAGCGCAATGTATTGGCTTCAGCATATTCTTTCTTATAGCAGCCATGATGGATTTGTATCTATTATGCGGAGTAAGAAAGATCAATTACACTACAATGGGAGTGGAGACAGTTGCACGTAAAGCATTATTCTATCGTAAACGTCACCATCTGTTCATGGCAATACTCATTGCCCTCTGCATACCGTTGCTTGGCTCTTTATACTGGGTTTTCCGTGATGATACAGAGTTAATATAATTGGTCTTGCCATCGGGGTAAGAGCATATATCACCATGATGCGCGAGTATCGTGCCATGTACAAATAGAAACGACCTGTAGTAATACAGCAACACCCAAAAAGATGGAAATCCCCGGCAGTGATATCGGGGACCTCCATACTTGCATGAATTATATTTGTTTCCTTCTGATTTATTGACAAACCTTGAATTTCGCCTTTTTCCCATTAATCCGAAGTATTACTTTCGGATTAGAAAACCTGGTGATGTGAGGAAATATAAGCGTTACGGTTGCAACTCCATTTTTCACATTGGATTCTATGGATGTGGCAGCATATTCTTTTCCATAGATGACAAGTTTTGCATCTGATACCGAATAGGTTTTGTCTGCAACATCGTCAGTAAAAACTATCGTTACCTTATCATTATAGTTATTGAAGCCATGGCATTGGGGCTTTGCGTAGGCCATGCACGCACAAAGCATACACATGATTGCAATAATTATCAGTTTCATCGTTACGTATGTTTTAGAAACGTGATTTTTCAGAATTACCGGCGGTAATATAGATTTCATCGTGTATGTTTTTTGAGTTCTATAAGTGCATCGATCAGACTTCCATCA
>CANPDS010000106.1 GCA_947573015.1 uncultured Muribaculum sp. | reverse complement strand
CATAGCACAACAGACAGCTCCGTCAATGGTGCTTACGCTCAAAAACGGAACAGTACTTGAGTATGAACTGTCGGATGTAGAGCACATTACTTTCCGCACAGGAAATGACGATCAGACTCTCCCGGCCAATCCAGTCAATATAGATGTAACCAGAATAAATACCACATCGATCATGGCTAAATTCTCGGCAGATGACGATGAATTTACTTATGTATTCGGACTCACAACAAAAGCAGAGTTCGACAATATAGGCAATGACGATGACTTCCTTGCTCACGACCTCAACAGTCTCAAGCAACAAGCCGCAGACTACGGCATGAGCTTTTCGGCATATCTTGATTTTATGATCGGATGGTGGGAGCCTGACGAGCAGCTGCTCAACCGTGACAATCTGACTCCCGATACAGATTACTATATCTACGTCTACGGCCTCAATACCAAAGGTGAGATAACAACTGTACTGAAAAAGCAACTTGTACATACCAACGCACTGCTCAACATTGCATTCAACCTCTCCACTACCGACCTCACATCGACCACAGCAACTATTAATGCCGCTCCCGACAATACCGACACATATTATTATCTTGGATTCATCACCAAAAATGAATTTGAAAACGAGTTCAATGGAGATGAGGATTATGTGATCAACAACGCATTGGCCAGCGTGCGCATGGCGATCGGCTATGACGGAAACCGACTTGGCGAAGTAGCCACAGTGCGCAAAGGCAACGGTGTGCAGAAGCTCGCCGGTCTCACACCCGACATGGAATACTATGCTCTTGCATTCACCATCGACGAGACAGTATGCGCCTCTTCAAAACTTACAAAAGCCCTATTCAAGACCACTCCAGTAGCTATCACCGATGACTGCACATTCGAGATAAATACAACTTCGGTCAACCCGATGCTAATCAACCTCAGCGTGAAGCCGAGCAGCGCCACCACACGCTACTTTGTCACAATACGCAACAGCGCTGATGTAGCCTCGCTCACACCCGGACAGGTTGCCGACAGTGAAGTAGCGTTCCAGAATGGTTTCAATCCACCGATCAACTGGTCGACCGATCCTCGTATATTTACAGGCGAAAACACCCTCAACTCACGCAAAGATCTTGGCGTGACAATCATCCGACCTGAGACTGCCTTCACAGCCTATGTATTTGGTGTGAGCGAACAAGGTGTACGCACCACCGAAGTGGCAACACTTAATATCACCACACCTGCCGCTACGGCATCATCAATGACACTCGCCATCAAGGATGTAACAGCCGACGGCGAAAACGACCCGAACGACTTTGCGGGCTGGGGTCCGAAGATATGTTACTTCTCATACGGCATCACCCCCTCAGTCGATGATGAGTATTACTATACAGGAGTAGCAAAGAAAAGCGATTACGAGGCATTTGCCAACGATGAGGCATTCATGGACGAAGCCATCAAGCATGCCGGTGACCTTATCATGATGAACTGCTTCATGGGCGAGAACAACAGCACATTATCAACCCCGACCCTCTTCAAGACTACAGCCGACTTTGCCGGAGCATCAATAGTAAAAGATGAGGAGTACATAATCTTCACATTCGGCTATGCCGGAAAAGCCACTACCCCACTCTTCAAATATGAAGTAACAGCCTCTGACGGCACAAGCTCCGGCGGCGGCTGGGACCCATGGGGTGACGGCAGTGGAGATAACGGAGGAGACAGCGGTTGGGCAACTGACTGGTGATAACCATATTCCAACAATAATTCAAAAATATCCGGGAGAACACTGCTCTCCCGGATATTTTTTTATGAACAATTATGATTATCACTTAATAGGTTATCTGTACATAAAACAGATTCACATTAAATCCAAATAAAAAGTATGCATGTTTGCGACATAGGCATCCGCATCTGATCTATCTTCATGGATTATTTATACAGATCTGCGAAAGGTGTGCCAAAGGGTTCTCCAAAAGATTCGGAATATCTGCAGCAGAAACGATCATAAACAGTTCTGGCCACTCTGAAACGCTTCTGGCAAAATAGGCTATGACATAACATGCGCAATGCACTGTCGCTGAAAGGATCATGTACAAGAAGAGCTGTCGCAGCAGCTTCCGCCTTTGAATAGTCGGCTGATCGAATGCTGTTCCTGCAAATCTCCTCCAACTTTGAGATAGCAATATCGGAATATTGACGTTTAAATTCATCAAGCCACTCCGCCGATATCTCCGGCAACAATGGCAAACCCAGATAGTGCACTAACGAAGCATCATCATAATTACGCATAGCCGCCGATGCATTAACCACGCATAAATAATCTATCTGACAGCCTTCGTCAATCTCCAGACGGAATGAAATACTGTCTTTTTCAATCTCTATCCCATCAATCGACCTAAGCAACACGCGCAATCGGCTTAAATTAACCTGACGGTTGGCTTGCGCTTTTTTCATATCCATTCCACCCCAAAGCAACGAGTCGAGATATTCCTTGCTTATACCACTCCGCTTACCAACACTATGCAATATCAACACCACCAATAAATTACGTAGCAATCCGGTAAAGGAGCCTGTTATATCATTACCACCACGATCAATCACAGCAAACTTTCCCAATAGATTTATACAGTTAACCTTATACGCTTCCTGACCAATACCATGGGTTGGTCCAGCCGTAGGTTCATCCGCTCTCTCATTATCACTATCATCCATTTGAGCATGTTGCAATCTTGATCGCCATCTGCGATAACTTAAAATCAAAACAAAAAGGGACAATGCCGCCACTATAGCCCATATCACAATTCCACGATATGATTTCTCCACAACAGCCTGCAGACTTACAGCCGTTGGCATTAGCGGAAGATCCACCGAATAAATACTGATATCATGCAGATCATCGTCAAGATGCTTGTCAATTACAAGAAACATCCGTTGCAATGCATCAGAGGAATACAGATTAAATGTAAAATCACGATAATTGAACACACAATCGGTAGGTTGCACCACAAATTCCCATTCAGGCCTGTCGCGATATACCTTTGCAATCGCGCCATCGGGAGATGTCGTACCAACATAAAAACAACTGTCAATATCGCTCCATATCATTTCAGATGTCACGATAAAATCATTTTCCGGTGCAGCAGCATTCCACAACATCTCAGAGCGCATGGTTGACAAATCGATACAATACATATCATAGCAGTAATGACAATCCAACTCCTGTAGACCAGACTCATTGCCAAACCCTCCGAACACATACATCTTTCCATCTACAATGCATGATGCCGCAGAGTTACGTGGAGGAATCGGCGGATAATATTTCTTAGGCACAATACTGTTGCTGTCAACGTTTATCTCAAAAAGATCATTATGATAACGATAAAATCCATAACCACCAAATGCATATGCCCTGTCCCCGGATATCGATAAAGTATGATTATGATACGCAGAAAATTCATTATTCCGATCATTCATGCCAAACATCCGGTGATTCTTGTCATATCCGGAAATGACAGTTCTGGCCAAATCATATGAATAAATCTCACCGGTGGCCGGCATGCACAAAAGCGCATTTGAATACTTCATGGCACGATGCCCTCCGGCAATAGAATCGATTTCCACCTCATCATCTTCCAAGACATAGTGGATCATCCTATGGCCATCGGTAATTAGAAATTCATCATCGTGCTGATTATATGTTATCTGCCATTCTCCTTTTTCATGCAAATGAAATATACGCTTCATGATCACATGATTATCAAGAAGCCATTCACCATTTATGGCCACCGACTTTACGGCCGCCAGCTCATCATAACATATAGAATCGTTATGCTCACGCAGATTCCACCGATACTTCACATCACCGCCATACAGCACCTCAATATCCCATAATTCAGAAGTGACAACTTCATGATTTTCATAACGGCCAAGAGGGCGCCCGAAGCTTATGCTCATACTCTTTCCAGTTATACCAGGAAAAGGTACTGTGATGTTATTCCCATCAATTGACAATCCGACAGAATCGCGGCCATGCATAGCGACAGCGATATCCATAGGTACATCATATTCAACCGGTTGTGGATGTTTTATGACCGTATTGCCATACTTCAACGCCAGATACTTAAGACCCCCATGGGGTGGAACGATACAATATAGCGTACTCCCATTATCAAACGCGATACTCATAATATTGCCGAATGCAGCTTCATGCCCTAACGACATGGAGAAACGCACTTCCGTGTCACCAGAACATTTCAGAGCGCCATCAGGAGATAATATCAATGTAGTATTATCCTCATTCACACAGGAATGTCCAATAACACGCAATCCATACTCATGCGCATGACATGGTATAGATATCAGAACAAAATACATTGCCACCACGCAATAAAATGCGAAATATACAAATGCAAATCTCCTCATAAAATATTCATTTCGAACATAAATGCCAAGACACTAATCCAATTAATGGAACATGCCAAACGTAAGTATTCAAGACGCCCATAAATAAGAGAGCCAACCAAAGATACGTATAAGTCGGGAGCAATACCAAATTTATCGGTAATTAAATTCATTCAGTGAAACTGCATCCCATCTGACTGTTCTGAATAGAGTATATGATTTAGAATAAACGAAGGGCAGAATGCCGCACCAACAGCATTCCGCCCTTACATAACTGATTTATAAATTCAGACTTGTGTAGGAAAGTCTTATCTCGTCAATGTCTTCTTGCCATTTATTATATAAATGCCCTTCTGTAGATTATCCTTATGCGAATCATCCACTTTAATGCCATCTATACGATATATGGAAGACACACCATCATAGCCACATCGTGCCGTAACATCATCAATGCCTGTTGTTAAATCCTCATACGTGCCAAGAACCTTTGCACCAACCGTATTTATCTTTCCACTCAGACGGATATCAGCCGAACTTGCTCCGACCATTACATCAACGACACCGGTCTCAACCTCAAAAGCATGTGTCTGATCGTTGAAATAGCGCAATTGATCATGACGTATGTGCAATGTGACAGTTTTGGTCTCGCCAGCCTTAAGTTCGACACGTTCAAAACCCTTAAGTTCTTTAATCGGACGTTCTATTTCGGAACGGGCATGAGTATATAACTGCACAATCTCCGCACCATCCTTATCACCGGCATTTGTAACGTCAAATGTCACCGCTACCTCCTCATCTTTATTGAGGATATCTGTGCTCAGGTTGAGATTGCTGTATTCGAAATTTGTATAACTCAAACCATATCCAAACGGATATAGAGGAGTCTTATCATAATACATATAAGTACGCTTGGTGGAACGGATATCATAGTTAGTGATGTCGCCAAGATCCGCATCTGATTTATACCATGTCGACGTAAGCTTTCCAGATGGATTGAATTCACCGTAGATCACACTCGCAATAGCCTCGCCCTGAGCCTGGCCTGCATACCATGCCTCCATAATCGCCGGGACATGCTCTTCGGCCCATGAAACATCGAGCGAAGATGCGCTTTCAAGGAGCAATATTACGTTGGGATTTACTTCATATACAGCCTGGAGCACGCTCAGCTGATCACCGGGGAGAGCTATAGTGGTGCGATCGTGGCCCTCATCCATTACATTCAAGTCGGTGCCTGCCGTGAATATCACAACATCAGCCTTAGCCGCCGTTTCCTTAGCAAGCTCAATATCAGTACCGCTCTTATCATTGATATTGCAACCACGTGTATACAGCAACGGTGTGTCTTCCTCCTCAACAGGAGTTTCCGGAGTAGCAGAGTTGTAGAATCGCATTGTCTTCATATTGCTGCAATACATATTTCCCCCGGTAAATTTCACATAAAGATCATGTATACCTTTAAACAGATTCCCGTCGATCTGGAATTCGTCGGTAATATAATTAGCCCACCCTCCGGTATATTTCAACTGAATAGTTGCAACCGGCTCACTATCCATAGAGTCAAAGTATAATTGCAGAGTAGTAGCCTGATTGTTGCCATTTGCAGTGGCATTGGATATGGTAAGCATATCGCAACCAAAGCCAAAGTCAACACCGGCATACTTGGCCCAATCACCGGGAGTGACATATCCGAGATTGCCACCTGACTCCATCTTCATCTTGCTTCCTTCGTTGCAATCGCTGAATGATCCACACTGAACTATTGCCTCCAAAGGTGTCTCGTATTCCTCAAAACGGAACCAATCCATATTGCTGCAAAAAGAATTTCCTCCGGAGAATTCCATATAAATATCATGGATACCATTGAACACTGCCGGATCAATCTCAAATGTGCTCTCTACATATGCGCCCCAGCCTCCGGTTGCCGGGAGTTGAAGTGTAAGTACCGGTTCTCCGTTCATATTATCAAGATAAACCTTCATTACCGTAGGCTTATCCTTGCCATTTGCCGTAGCACTGCGAACAATGAAGAAATCTTTTCCCTCGCCAAGATCGACATGCTTGTACATAGCCCAGTCGCCGGCCTTGATATTGCCAAGATTACCATCGCATCCATTAGCCTCGCTTACGAGTGATCCCTTTTTATCATCGTAAGCTTCAAACTGATTATTATTGTCGATCAGTGTTATGCCAAACCTACGGGCAAATGCTTGACGCAGAGTAGAAGTTTCGGTAGGAGTACCGGAATATCCACCAAGCATCACCATATTGCCAAACGGACCGATGATAGCAACAGTCTTGCGCGGATCAAGAGGAAGAAGCGGTGATTCCGCTCCATCCGGCACTGAGTTTTTCAACAAAACGATCGACTCCAGAGCAGATTGCATGGCCAGATCCTGATGCTCCTTGCAATTAAGCAGTGAAGGATCCAGATTATTCCATTTCACATCATCGTCAAACTCACCGAGCCGGAATCTCGATTCAAATATACGTACCAAAGCGGAGTCAACCTCGGCTTCAGTGAGAAGGCCTTGATTCACTGCCTGCAAAGTATGTTGCTGAAACATGCCTCCACAGTTCATATCTTCACCAGCCTTTATGGCCTCGGCACAGGCCTCCTCTATAGTTGATGTATATTTATGATTGACAAATATATCCTGAATAGCGCCGCAATCAGACGTTACAAAACCATCAAACCCCCACTCATCGCGCAAAATATATGTGAGCAATTTCGGATTGGCACAACAAGGCACCCCGTTGAGAGCATTGTATGCACTCATAATTGATGCGACCTTGCCATCCTTGACACACATCTCAAATGCCGGCAGATAATACTCCCTGAGATTGCGTTCATCCATATCCGAGGAGTGGCTGTGACGCTCCTTCTCATAATTATTGGCAACAAAATGTTTTGCAGTCGCCACAGTCTTAAGATATTTCGGGTCATCGCCCTGCAAACCCTTGATATACTCCACGGCAAGGACTCCAGTAAGATATGGGTCTTCACCGTAGTTTTCCTCATCGCGACCCCAACGCGGATCCCTGCTAAGATTGATTGTCGGACACCAATAGGTAAGCCCCTTACCGGTCTGCTTATTATAGATACGGGCCTCATCGGATATAGCTGTTGCCACACGATACATAAGCGGCGCATTCCAAGTGCTCGACAATCCCTTTGAAATGGGAAATGATGTCGCCACACCCGAACGAGCCACACCATGTATGCCCTCGTTCCAATAGTTATAGTTCTTTATTCCAAGACGGTTGATACCTCCGACATTATTGCCGATCTGTTTTACTTTTTCCTCAAGTGTCAACTGTGATACAAGCATCTTGGCTCGTTCGTGAAAACCAAGATTCTTGTCATCTCTGAATGTCTGGCCGGACGCCAATAACGAGCCTCCAATCATACATGCCAAAGGAACTAATGCTCTTTTTAACTTCATAATTTAAGGTTAATATAAAATAGTTTGTTTCGGTAAAATACGCCACAAATATATCCCCACACACAGAAAAAAAGCATAATAAAACCATAATGGCCCGATTTTAATTGAAAATTTATGCCCATTAAGTAATCTGTTATGGAATATACAGAGGCCTGATTAAGCGTGTGTTTAATAATGAGCTGAAATAAACCTCAAATTTAAATCAGTCCATAAATAGAAAAAGACCCGGAGGACGAATCAGTCCTTCGGGTCAGAGTATTTCGGTTTATGCAGCTCTTAGAGTTCCTTCAACCCTGTCGAGCCTTAAAAAGCTGTCGTCGTGACGAGGGAGAAGAGAGGCAGGAGCTGTCGCGAATTCACGCGGTTTAGT
>CANPDS010000105.1 GCA_947573015.1 uncultured Muribaculum sp. | reverse complement strand
GCCTTCATTTCGGAAATTTTTGGAGAATTCATACACACCCTCGAAACCACCTACTATAAGGCGCTTCAGATATAGCTCGTCGGCGATACGCAGGTAGAGTGGTATGTCGAGTGCATTGTGGTGGGTGATAAACGGACGGGCGGCAGCTCCACCGGGAATCGACTGTAGGATAGGGGTCTCCACTTCCATGTAGCCTGCCTCGTTGAAGAACTGGCGCATGGAGTTGAACACCTTGGTGCGCTTGATAAATATGTCTTTTACGCCATCATTTACCACGAGGTCGACGTAGCGGCGGCGATAGCGTAGTTCAGGATCATCGAATGCATCGTAGGTTACACCATCCTTTACCTTTACGATGGGGAGGGGACGCAGCGACTTGCTGAGCACGGTGAGTTCCTTGGCATGTACTGAGATCTCGTCGGTTTGTGTGCGGAACACGAAGCCTTTCACTCCTACAAAGTCACCTATATCGAGGAGTTTCTTGAACACCACGTTGTAGAGATCCTTATCCTCCCCGGGGCAGAGGTCATCGCGTGAGATGTACACCTGTATGCGACCCTTTGAGTCCTGTAGTTCCATGAAAGCGGCCTTGCCCATGATGCGGCGGCTCATGATGCGGCCTGCGACGCATACTGGACGTTCGGGAGCGTCGTCAGTGAATGTATCTTTGATTTCTGTGCTGTAGGCATCGACTGGATAAAGAGCGGCGGGGTACGGATCGATACCTCTGCGGCGCATTTCCTCAAGACTGCCTCGGCGTATTATCTCTTGTTCGCTGAGTTCAAGTAAGTTAGTAGCCATATCTGCTTTTACTCTAAAGTTATGTCAATTAACCGCAAAATTAACTAATTTCTACCGATTGAGCAAGTTACATTAACATTAGTTCAAACCATCACCATATTGTAATTGATTTTAATTCAGTATTGGTATACGGTTGATATTAGTCCTATGAATTGGGGAATAAATAATATCTATTATATCCAAGAATTTCAACCGGAGTATACTTCCCGGAAATAATAAATCCCACTCCGCTTTTGATTGTTATAAATGGAAATAATTGAAATCAATTAGGGCGTAGTGAGATTTTTTGCTAAATTCGCAATTAGAAAGTAAAACATATCAATTATGGATAAAGAATTAGACTGGAGCCACCTTTCGTTTGGCTACATACCTACCGACTACAATGTGCGTTGCTACTACCGCGACGGCAAATGGGGCGACATCGAGGTGTCGCAGTCGGAGACAATCGACCTGCATATCGCAGCCACCTGTCTTCACTATGGACAGGAGATTTTCGAAGGACTGAAAGCCTTCCGTGGCAAAGATGGCAAAGTGCGTGTGTTCCGTCTTGAAGAGAACGCACGTCGTATCATTGAGTCGGCCAAAGGCATAATGATGGAGCCTGTACCTGTGGAACTCTTCACCGAAATGGTAAAAAAAGTGGTGAAACTCAACGAGCGTTTTGTGCCCCCTTATGGAAGCGGAGCATCTCTGTATATACGTCCGCTTGAAATCGGCATCTCGGCGCAGGTAGGAGTGAAACCCGCCAAGGAATATCTGTTCCTTATACTCGTTAGTCCTGTCGGACCATACTTCAAGGAAGGATTCAAGCCGACAAATATCTGCATCATGCGTGAGTTTGACCGCGTGGCTCCAAAAGGCACCGGACGGTGGAAGGTCGGTGGCAACTATGCTGCATCGCTTGAGGCCGGAGAGAAAGCGCATTCGCTCGGCTACAGCGCTGTGCTTTATCTTGATCCTAAGGAGAAGAAATATCTCGACGAGTGTGGTCCTGCCAACTTCTTCGCAATTAAGGATGGTAAATATATCACCCCTGCGTCGGAGTCTATTCTCCCATCCATCACCAATAAGAGCCTGATGCAGCTTGCACGCGACATGGGCATAGAGGTAGAGGCTCGCCACATACCTATCGACGAGCTTGCCGATATCGACGAGGCTGCTGCATGCGGCACTGCTGCCGTGGCATCGCCTGTAGGTGAGATCGACGACCTTGACACTGGCGTGAAATATGTGGTAAGTAAGGATGGACAGCCCGGACCTGTGACCACAGCACTCTACAACAAGCTCCGCGCCATACAGCTCGGCGAAGAGGAGGATGTGCATGGGTGGAACACGATCATTGACTGACAGCAAGGCCTATGATTAAAGACTATCAGGCCATAATCGACAAATATTATCCGGCAGAGGGGGGCGACCCTCTCTGCCGTGATATATATATGAAGCACGCATGTCAGGTGGCCGACATGGCGGTGGCATTGAATGAGGCAGCACATCTCGGACTGGATGCCGACATGGTGCGCGGTGCTGCCATGCTTCATGATATAGGCATATGCCGCACCAAGGCTCCGGGAATACATTGCCATGGTGAGGAGCCATACATACGCCATGGGGTGATAGGTGCGGAGATATTGCGCAGCGAGGGTGCGCCTGAGGAATGGGTGCGCGTGGCCGAGACACATACCGGCACTGGCCTTACCGAAGAAGATATCCTGCAACAGCAACTTGCCTTGCCACCACGCGACTATATGCCGGAAACTTTGCTGGAGAAGCTGGTATGCTATGCCGATAAATTCTACAGCAAGTCGGGTACGATGGAGAAGCGCACTGTGGCCAAGGCGCGTGCCGCACTGGCGCGACATGGCGGCGACTCGCTCGCTCGTTTTGATGCCATGCACCGTATGTTCGGCTATGTATGAACACACTCTTATAGTTTAAGCAATCGAGGTCCGAGATCTGGATCGAGTTGCAGCATACCCTTTGCTATATCTGCGATAGGGAGTAGGCTCTCATCTGTCTCTACGAGCAGACGCGAGGATGGTATTACTTTCAGCGACTCATCATTGCGGCGTTGGCCAAATGAGAGATAGAATCCTGCTTCAAGAAGCTGTAGGGCAAGTTGTGGCTTCCCTCGGAATCCATGTATTATCCATGGTTGCGTGGGCTTTGACCTGTGCTTTAATGATATTATCTCTGAAAAAGCTTTGACGATATGCAGCACAAGCGGTTTGCCAAGTTGCTCGCTCAGCTCGATATGGCGTGTAAGCAGCTCTGTCTGCTTTTCCAATGGAGCTCCACGCAGGCGGTCAAGCCCCGTCTCACCGATTGCTTTGACACATGCGAGAGAGGCATCTGATTTTAATTGCTTCAGATTATCGTCAGAAAGCGCATTTTCGCTGTGCCATGGATGTATTCCTACGGAATATATGGAGTCAGGGCGTGGTGAGAACCCCGGCTCAACGCTTATAAGCGCTTCGGTTGCATCGGGATTATGTGTATGGAAGTCAAACATGGTATTGCGGATGATGATTGTTATGGCACCGGGTCATAACCATGTCCTCCCCATGGGTGGCACCGTGACAGACGCCGTATTGCAAGCCATAGTCCACGTATCGGACCATGGCGCCGCAAAGCCTCGATAGCATACTCGCTGCATGTTGGTGAGAACCGGCATGATGGTGGGAAATGCGGGGATATAGCCGCACGATAGAATTGTATAGGGAGTATGAGGAGTAGGGTGACTATTCGCTTCATTGCTGTCGGATACTCTCTTTTGCTTCATTGTCGTCATTGTCTGTGACGAAATTCTGGGCAGTATTCCCTGAGCAGCTCTTGGCAATGCGTCTCAATGCTTTTATCATGGCTGAAGTGATATGGTTGAAATCCACTCGCTTATCGGCGACATATGTAAACGCTATGTCAACAGGCATTGTTGCACTTTGGCCAAGTTGTGAACGGTTGAGGCGATAGGCCTCTCGGATAAGTCGGCGCATTGCCACTCGGTCGACTGCGTGGCGCAGACGCTTCTTGGGTACGCTGATAAGAAATTGCGCCACCTCGGATTGGCGCTTGGGATTATTGCGCCATACCACTCTCAGGGGATAGAACAAAGCGGCCTGCCCTCCTCCCGTACGGGAAAAGAGCAGGTCGATTGCGGTTTCAGAACATAGCTTCTCGCGTTTGTAAAGACGAAAAGTATGCTGTGATAGTGTTGGCATAATAAGGTAGAGACTATTGGTGAATCTCTTATTTACCGGTGTGTTCTTTCAGAAATGCATCGAGAGCGGCGGTCATTGAAGGTGCTTTCTGGGTAGGAGCCTCCATATCGAGACGTAGCCCGGCATTGCGCACAGCCTGGGCTGTGGTCGCGCCGAAACAGCCGATCTGTATGTCGTTCTGGTGGAATTCCGGAAAATTCTTCAGCAGGGAGTCGATGCCCATGGGGCTGAAGAATAGAAGCATGTCGTAATCAAATGCCTCGCCGGGCTGGAAGTCATTGCTTACCGTGCGGTACATCACAGCCTTGGTGTAATTGATGTTGTTAAGATCGAGCACATTGGCGGCATCGTTGTGAACATCACTTACGGCATAGAGGTAGCGCTCCTTATTGTGCTTGAGCAGATAAGGAAGCAGATCATCGAGCTTACCGGTGGTCACGAAGAATATCTTGCGTTTGCGGTATACGATGTATTTCTGTAGATAATTGGCGATTGCCTCGGTTGTGCAGAAATATTTGAGAGTGTCTGGTACACTGTAACGCATCTCCTCGCAGAGACGGAAGAAGTGATCTACAGCTGTACGTGCGGTAAATATCACCGCTGTGAAGTCTGCAAGGTTAATGCGAGACTGGCGAAACTCTTTCGCTGTGAGTCCTTCTACCTTTATAAAGGGGCGGAACTCAATTTCCACACCATATTTTTCCGCTATTTCGTAATAAGGTGATTTTTCAGAGGCGGGTTTTGGCTGTGACACCAATACTTTCTTTACTTTCACTATGTTAGGGGAGTTAACTCAGAAAATTACGGGAAATGGAAACTACCGCCTGATACACTATAAGCAGGGGGATTATTTCCAGACTGCAAAGGTACAAAATAAAATATATCAAAGAGAATAAATTGTGATAAAAAATCCTAAAACCTTTGCAAATAAACACAATGCGTGCGATAATATACAAGAAAATTGCCAAAATAAGCAGAGGTGCTGTTGCGGCAGGATAGAATAACAGCACCAGTGTCGGCACCAGCAATCCGAATCCGAGAAGAGTCTGTGTGGCATTGAATCCGCGCATCCATTGATGGGCGAGATTGCGTGATGTGAATGCATAGGCTACCGTCCGGTAGGCCGCGAGTTGCATCACATAGTATGCTCCTGTCATCAGGCATGTGGCTGCCACGGTCGCTGTTAGTTCTCCCGATGTGAATGTGCAACCGGAGTGGATCATCCACGCTACAATCAGCAGCGCTTCGCATATGCATGTCTGGCAAACAAGAGTTACGATTATACGCGTTTCGTTGACCGTGTGTTCGTCAAAAAGATTTGTGCGTACTCTTACGCTCCATAGATTTTGTATGAGTGTCTTGAAAAAACGCCCGTAATGACGCACGTTGAACACTATGGCCAGAAGCATGGCCAGAACAAGACATAGCACTCCTGAGTTGTATCCCGGCAGCTCGGGGCGTTGATGGGCGGATAGACCGGAAGTGTAGCCTATCGTAGTGTGTTTGATGCCTGTTATCCAGTACTCTGTGGGGGCATCATCGGGATGTGAGTGCTGATTAAATGGCACGTTATTAAGCGGATAAGTAATTGTCTGTTCTAAATAATTCTGAACAGACAATTATATTAGAATTTACCTGAAGTATAATCGTCGATGATGGTATCTGCAGGTTGCAGAACCATAGATACGGCTTCGGCCGGAGTGGATGCTACACGCCAAAGCTTTGCAGGGGCGCCGGGGCGCATGAAATGCTCATCATCTACGTGTGCCAGAAATTCAAGCAGCTTGTCGTAGAATCCCATGAAGTTGCATATCACCATCGGTCCTGTGTAGAGCTCGAGTTGGCGCCAGGTGATTATCTCAAACATTTCCTCGAACGTTCCGATACCACCTGGCAGTGCTATAGCTCCGCGCGACATGTCGGCCATGGTGTGCTTGCGCGCATGCATATCGGGAGTGGCGATTGTGGTGGTGAGCGATGGGTGATTCCATCCACGGTCGAGCATGAACTGTGGCAATACGCCGATAGCGGTACCGCCTGCTTCGATAGCACCTTCGGTGACGGCGCCCATCAGGCCCATACGGCCACCTCCGCTTATCACCGGCACATTGTGTGTGGCGAGTAAGCGGCCTACCTCACGTGCGCAATCATAGTAGGCAGGGTTCAGACGGTCGGACGAAGCGCAGTATACCGCCACCCCTTTTTTCAGTCCGCTGATATCATTCATTGCTCTGCACCTCCATCAGGCGGCTGAGGTATTTGCCGATTATGTCAAACTCAAGATTCACGCGTGTGCCCTCTACGATGCGGCAGAAATTGGTATGCTCCATTGTGTAGGGTATGATAGCCACTTCAAACGAGTCTGTTCTGGAATTGCATACGGTGAGACTCACTCCATTGACTGTCACCGATCCTTTCTCTACGGTGACATATCCACGGCGTGCCATATCTTTGCCGACTGAGTAGGCGAAACGGAAATAGGTGCTTCCGTCTACTTCACGACGTTCTTCGCAGGTTGCCGTGCAGTCAACGTGTCCTTGCACAATGTGTCCGTCAAGACGTCCGTTCATTACCATCGATCGTTCTACATTTACGAGATCGCCTACATTGAGATCGCCGAGATTGCTCCTGTCAAGTGTCTCCTGAATGGCTGTTACGGTGTATGTGCCGTCGCCGGGGAGAGCCACTACTGTGAGGCATACACCGTTGTGGGCTATGGATTGGTCTATGCGCAGTTCGTCGGTAAAAGAGCATGAGAGGGTGAGATGAAGGTTCCCTCCTTCACGTTTTAGTGCCACCACCTTGGCGGCTTCTTCTACTATTCCTGAGAACATGATGTGTATGGTGTGAATTTATGATTCTATTTTTTATATATCGACAGCAGACGGGAGTAGTATGATTCGGGATTGAATCTTTCTATGGCCTCCTGTCTGATGGCCTCGTTGTCCCATGGACCATATACGGCGGCATCGATGGCGGCGGCAAGTTCTTTTTCATTGCCGGAGGTGAATGTCAGGCCGTTGTTGTCATTGATGAGTTCGGAAATTCCTCCTATGGCGGCTCCGACAACAGGAGTGCCCATGCAAAGCGATTCGATCACTCCGAGAGGATTGTTCTCATACAATTCTGACGGAAGTACCGAGCACGCCGCCTCGCCAAGAAGCTTTGCCACGCCCTCTCCGTCGAGATGCCCGAGAAATTTGATCTGCGGCCACTGCTCATATTTAGCCTTCAGCTCATCGAACAGTGGACCACCTCCGGCTATGCGCAGCTCATGCTGGAGCATAGTGGCGGCTTTGAGCAGGGTGCGCACGCCCTTCTCTTCCGATAGGCGCCCTACATAACAATAGTATTTGCCTCGGACGGATGTCATAGCCGATGGTACAGACGGTATGAAGTTGTTGAGTGTATGTATCTTTTGTTTGGAAAAACCGGCTCGGGCAATTTCTTCTGCCATAAACCGGCTCGGGCAGATGAACACGTCTGTGTCGCGTTCCACAACATTGCGCCGCCAGCGTAATGCCTCTATCCACGCCAGCATGCTTGCTGCCGCAGATCCTTTCATGCATCGGGTTTTGAGCACGCATGTCTTGGAGCGCGACCCATGGCAACGGTCACATATCTGTGTGCCTGTAAGGCGGCTATATGATGGGCAGATGAGTTTATAATCATGAAGGGTCCATACTACTTTGACACCACGTGCGTGGGCTATCGAGGCAAGTATGGGAGATAGATATGAATGTATGTTGTTGAGATGCACCACGTCAGGACGGAAGTCATTCAGCAGTGCATTGAAGCTTGTGGCAACATCATCAATGCCGAGCATGCGTCGTAAGCCACGCAGCTTCTCTGACAAGGGCCCTGAAAAGCTGACCTCTGCCGGGAAGTAGCTTTCCCATTGCGATGGCTCATTGTCGGGATAGCGCATGGCAAACACCGCAACCTCATGCCCTGCTTTGCGTAGCATATGCTCAAGGTTGAGTGTATATACGCAGTCACCTCCGCGACGGTAATAGAATTTGTTGACCACTACCACTCGTGGCAATCTATCTTTGTCGTTCATAGTCGCAAAAGTAGTGAAAATACCTAAAATAAAAAAGCTGTGATACGCTGATATGCGTATCACAGCTTTAGGTTATAGCTTGTCGGGGTGACAGGATTCGAACCTGCGACCACCTGGTCCCAAACCAGGTGCG
>CANPDS010000104.1 GCA_947573015.1 uncultured Muribaculum sp. | reverse complement strand
CGCAGATGGATATTTCTATAATCCTGTGATCCCCGGCTGGCACTCTGATCC
Source organism: uncultured Muribaculum sp. (assembly GCA_947573015.1). Taxonomy (GTDB): domain Bacteria; phylum Bacteroidota; class Bacteroidia; order Bacteroidales; family Muribaculaceae; genus Muribaculum. The sequence goes on along the minus strand of CANPDS010000104.1, from coordinate 8,174 downwards.
GAGTGTGGTGCGTGTGGGTGAGGATTATTATCTGGTGACCTCAACATTCGGCTACTTCCCCGGTGTGCCGCTCTATCACAGCCGTGATCTCGCCAACTGGCGGTTGGTGCGCAATGTGCTCGACCGTCCGGAGCAGTTGCCCGGACTGCCGGGTCAGAGCATCGACAAGGGGGGTATCTATGCGCCTCAGATCTCATACAATCCCTCCAATTCCACATACTATATGATCACCACCGATGTGGGTCGCCGCAACGGACACTTTTATGTTACGGCCACTGACCCTGAAGGGTCGTGGAGTGATCCTGTATGGCTTGATGGGATTGACGGCATTGATCCTTCATTCTTCTTCGATGATGATGGGCGGGCATACATTGTATATAAGGAGGAGACAGTCGGCGGTCCTAAATGGAGTAACTACCGCTGCATACGCTTCATAAATTTCGACACGGAGCGTGGTCAGACCTCCGGTGAATCGTGGCCTTTGGTGGAGGAAGGTGTAGGTCCGGAGGAGCATCTCGACCGTGATGAAGGCCCCCATGTATATAAAATCGACGGCCGATATTTCCTGATATGTGCCGAGGGTGGCACGGGTATGCATCATTCGGCTGTGATATACCGTGCCGACGATATCCGTGGACCATTTACCCGTTGGAGCCGAAATCCGGCCCTGACGCAGCGTTATCTTAAGGATAAGCGCAGCAATCCTATCACATGTACCGGACATGCCGATCTGGTGATGACTCCGGAAGGTGAATGGTGGGGCGTGTTTTTAGGATGCCGCCCAGGACCGGGAGGAGTGCAGGCTCTTGGCCGTGAGACATATCTCATGCCGGTGAAGTGGAGCCGCGACGGATTCCCTTATTTCACACAGTCGCAGGACACAGTGCCTCTGACGCTATACCGCAAGGGAGTGGTAGCCGATACGGCAGGTTGCAGCTCGGGCAATTTCACATGGCGCGATGATTTCCAAGGCGCCGCTCTGCGTCCGGAGTGGATAGGCCTGCGCGGTTCGACAGCGGAATATTGCACAATGGATGGCCACTGCCTGAAAATGCAGTGTTGCAAGGAACTTTCTACAGGCAAGGGTGTGCCGGCATATGTAGGGCGTCGCATCCAGCATCATAAGTTTGAGGCATCGATGAAGATGCGGTTCAAGCCTGTGTCGGCCGGAGAGTCGGCCGGCATGCTTCTTGTAAAGAATGAGTCGAGGCAGTATTATCTGGCGCTGTGCGGCGACAGAGTGGAGCTGCGCACCCTTTCACCCAAACAGGTCTCTGTGGTTGCCTCGCAGCCGTTGCCCTGTCCTTGTGGGCGCGAGATGGAGCTTAGGGTTACTTCGGATGGTGTGCATTACGACTTCTATGTGCGAGAGGCATCAGCTCCCGGTTGGATTGCCGTTGCCAATGATGTCGATGCGACACACCTTGCCTGTGAGCGCACAGGTGGCTTTACCGGCGCTACCATCGGGCTCTACGCCGAGGCTCGGTAATGTGCGATTCATTTCCGCTTATTGCGGAACGCTAAATCAGCGCCCTCCCGGTCACTGTTGTCGTACACTCGGGAGGGCGCTGATTTTTATTGGTCAGTGTGTGGTCAATAGCCTATTTTAAACAGTTTCTTAGTAGTGGAAAGAGGAGCCGCCGAGGAATTCGCGGAGCAGTGAGGTAGAGGGGATGGTGCGGTCGGTGATAGGCGTGAAGTATCCGAGGAGTGTGCGCAGACGGTAGGCTTCGGCATATTCCGGTTGGTCGCGTGGTACACCGCGGAGCAGATCTTCGGCATATTCCTTTATCACACCGAGTTCGAAGATGAGAGATGAGTTGAACATGGCATCGGCATTTTCCTGATATGGATAGATCCATTTGTCCTCTCCTCGGCGCACGCTTGGCCATCGGCGTATGGTCTCGGTGGCGCTTACTCCTCGATATTTGTTGTCGCGCACCATGCGCCGTAACAGACGGTTGTCGGAGGTGGGTACCCAGTTGTGGTCGTCGATTGATAGTGTGGTCAGGGCCGACACGTATATCATGAATTTCATTTTGCTCTCAATCTCTTTGGTCAGCTCTGGATTGAGACCGTGAATGCCTTCGATCAGCAGCACGCTGCGGTCTGATAGTTTTAGCTTTTTACCTTTGTAGACACGGCGTCCCAGTTCGAAATTATATGTCGGGAGGGAAACTTCACCGCCGGAGAGCAGTGTGTTGAGGTCGGAGTTGAACTGGTGCAGATCGAGAGCGTAGAGCGATTCGTAGTCGTAGTCGCCCGAAGGTTCGCGTGGGGTGTCCTCGCGGTTGACAAAATAGTCATCAAGAGATATCATCTTAGGCTCCAGAAGATTTGTCATGAGCTGTATGGCAAGCCTCTTGGTGAAAGTGGTCTTTCCAGACGATGACGGACCTGCTATGAGCACTATGCGTGCGCCCCCCTCGTTGTAGCGGCGCAGAATCTCGTCGGATATGCGTCCGATCTTCTTGTCGTGGAGCGCTTCGGCCACATTGATAAGCATAGGCGCCTCCTTGCGTGAGATCGCAGTGTTGAGCTGACCTACATTGTCTACTCCTATCACGCGGTTGAATGCGAGATAGTCGGTGAAGGCATGATACATCTTCTCTTGTATGATCGGCGACTCTGCTGCTGTGGGGTCATCCTTTGCCAGACCCATAAGGAGAAATCCCTCTTTGAACAGGCGCAGGTCGAATATCGGACACATATCGGTGGAGGGCGCGAGATTGCCGTAATAGCTGTCGCACACTCCATCGAGCCGATAATATACGGTGTATAGCTCGTGCAGGCTTTCGAGGAGCTGCACTTTGTCGTGGAGACCCTGCGCCTTGAATATCTTTATGACATCGGAAGTGAGGCGCTCCTTGCGTTCGAACGGCAGGGCGCGTTTCACGAGTGAGTGCATGTAGTCGAGGAGCGAATCGACCACCTGTTGCGACATCTCCACATCGCTACCAACAAGGCGGCAGTAGTATCCACGGCCAATAGAATGCTCGATGACGAGTCGCGTTCCTGGGTATAGAGCCACTACCGCACGGTAGAGCATCATGCAGAGCGTGCGGATATATACGCGGTGGCCCGATGGGCTTTGTGCTGTAAGAAACTCAACCTGCTTTGGTGCGAAAAGCGGGAACTGGAGATCTTCGGTCTTGTTGTTGACATGGGCGCAGATGGGGCGCTCGGGGATGCGGTCGGCGAGTGTATGGTATATGTCCATGAGGGTCTGCCCACCCTCGAAGTCAACATATTCTCCTATATTTTTGCAGAAAATCTTTAGAGTAGAGGCCATATTGTGATGAGTTTCTTAAACTTATTTCAAAATGTTAAATCTGAATTCAGATTTTCCTAAAGTTACAAATTATTTGGGTGAATTGTTCAAAAAAAGCTTGGAGAAATCAGCGGAATAATGCATTTGGAGCAGTGGAAGCTCTCGGAGTACTCTCACTGCTCGGAGATCTCTGAAATTAAGCACAGGAAGTGCTCAATCATCTTTGCCAGACCTCAGGGCATCTGTGGAGATGATGAGGTCGGATATGGATCGGGCTGAGCGGATATTGTCGAATAGCGGAGCCGGTATTGCGGTAGTGTCGCCGACGAGCTCACCGGTCATCGAGCTTATGGCGAATGGCACCTTGTTGGGATCGAGTATGCTTTGCCCCATGCCTTTCCACTGATAAGTGTCGAGCTTCATGAGGTTGAGCAGAGTGGGGTATATGTCGGCTTGTCCGAGAATGCCGTCGTAGCGTCCAGCGACAGGCGAGTTAAGTATGATCAATGGAGTGAATTGTCCGGGAGAGACGATACCTCGGGCGTCGGGATCGTCGAGGATCAGTGGCCGATCCATGGCGAGCCCCTCGTGATCGCCGGTAATTACGATCAGCGTGCGGTCGTAGTCAGGTCGGGAGCGAAGATAGCTTATGAGCGTGCCGATCGACGAATCGGTATAGTGAGCCATCATCATGTAGTCGCGCATGCGGTCGGGAAAGCGGTCGGAGAATGTGACGGTGCGCAATTGTTCCGGTAGCCTGAATGGGTTGTGCCCAGAGTAGGTCACAAACTGCATGAAGGCGTTCTCACCCACGGGCCATATCTCTCCGTTTCTCATTTTCTCTACAGCCTGACGCATGAATGAGCCATCGCTTAGTTTAGCCGGGTTGCCAACCATTTCATCGTTGCGCCATGATGAGCGAGTAAGTAGGGTGTCGATGCCGAATGCACGGGCTATCGGCTCCTGATTCCATACGATCGGCTTGTCGCAGGTGAGGATGTATGAGCGTGCGCCATTCTTCTCCGCGAGGGCCTGATTGAGGGTGAAGTAACGATTTTGTGGATAGCGCATGGAATATACGCTCGACTGCATCGGCAGCATACCGGCATTGAGGAGCAGCTGGCAGTCGATGGAGCGTCCTGCGGCTACCTGAGTGAGCACATTTGGGGCATAGAAAGTGGTGGAGTCGGCGATGAGCGAGTCGAGCACCGGGGTTATGGTGACGCCATCGATCTCACGGTCGATCACCCAGCTTTCGAGCGATTCGCAAAGTATTATCACCAGATTGTCGCGTCCGGGAATGGAATCAGGAAGTGGCTTGTGCGGGCGCAGCTGTTCCTTGGCTTGCATCCATGCTTCGAGACGCTCCCGGCCTTCGGTGTCGAGGGTGCGTGAGTTGCCGCTGATGAGGTCGTAGATCGCTGATCCGCCTACTGTGTAGATCGGGGTGGTGCATGTGGTGTAGTAGCATGATTCCTGCAGACGCGAGTAGTGTGCGCGGAATCCGCCACGGCATAGGGCTGTCAGAGTGGCGATAATCGCCATTGCCGCGAGTGTGGCGAGATAGCACAGCGTGAAATGGCGAGGGAAAATGTTGCGGATGCGGCGTCCGATGACCCATGCGGCGATGGTGGAGAGTGGCAGGATTATGTCGAGCCACCGCATAGAGTCGACCACACTGGCGGTGAAGTCGGACAGATTGCCGGCGAGGAGATAGCTGTCGAGAGGTATTGCTGTGAAATAGGTGCGGCAATACATGAGGTTGGCGATCAATATGCCATCGACAATGAACAGTGCACTTATGGCTACCCAGAAACGGCGTGTGACTACATATACGAGACCGATTATGAGAGCGGCAAGAATGGCGTTGATGTAGAGGCCAATGTCGGACATGGCGCGGAAAGTAGTGCCCATACACCAGAGCACATCAAAGAGGAGCAGCTTGATAAACGCGTCGGAGACGATGAGGCCGGTGCGACCTCGCCATGTTGCCGGTATTTTCATAAGTAAGTGTTCAAATTTAACCGATAGTAAGTGAAAAATATTTAAAATTGAACACTTACTTAATGGTAAATAGTGTAGAGGATAATTTTGAGCACCCGGTGGTCTCATAGTAGTCGGATTACTCCGGGATCACCGATAAAAATGTGCTGTATGGATCGGGGATGTGATCCTACTTTTTGAGGTATAGGTAGGAGTGGACGCAACCCACAAATAGTGCTCCGCCGATGATGTTGCCTATGGTGACAGGAATGAGATTGCCGATGACCATCTGCGCTATGGTGACATCAGCGCCTTCGAGCATGGCAGCGGGGATGAAAAACATGTTGGCAACGGAGTGCTCATAGCCAAGCGCTACGAATGCCATTACAGGAAGCCAGCATCCGAACATCTTTGCTCCGGAACTTTTGGCGGATAGGGCCAGCCATATTGCAAGGCATACACACCAGTTGGCTCCGATGCCGCGCATGAATGCGGTGAGCCATGTGAGCGATACTTTTGCCTTGGCTATAGCTATGATTGCCGAATGGTATGGTTCGGGGTGTAGCAGCCCGGTGAGATACACAAGCCCGTATACAAACAGCAGGGCGCCGACGAAATTGCCGAAATAGACGAGAGTCCAGTTGACGATCACATCCCATAGCGAGCATCGGCGCATGATCCAGTGGGGCATCAGCAGTGCGTTGTTGCCGGTGAATAGCTCCGCACCGAGCACCACCACAAGTATCAGCCCTACGGGGAATGCCGCTCCGCTGAGTATCTTCTGCATGGCAGGGTTGGCTGCCGAAATTTCCGGGAATCCGAATCCGAGGATTACTGACAGTACTCCTCCGAATGCTATATATACGCCTGCGAGGATAGTGAGCAGTGCGAAGCGGACATATGTGCCGTCCTTGCCTGAACTGAGTGCTACTTTGTTAGCGCCTATAGTGGCTGCTGATTCGATAACTTCTTTAGGTGAGCGTGTGGCCATTTATGTGATGACAATACGTGTGGAGTTACAGATCTTCGAGTATACGCTTGAGCACTACCTGTGCGGAGATCTCGCGGTTGGCAGCCTCCGGGATTACGAGCGACCGTGGGCTTTCGATCACGTCGTCGGTGACGATCATGTTGCGGCGTACCGGGAGACAGTGCATGAAGAAAGCGTTGTTGGTCAGAGCCATCTTCTCGGCGGTGACGGTCCATGAACGGTCGGTTGACAGCACTTTGCCGTAGTTTGGATCGGCATACGCACTCCAGTTTTTGGCATATACGAAGTCGGCTCCGGCAAGCGCTTTGTCCTGATCGTATTCCACTATTGCGCGGCCAGTAAATTCTGGAGCCAGCTCGTAGCCGTGGGGGTGGGTAATGACAAAATCATAGTCGGTGGCATTCATCCATTCGGCAAATGAGTTGGGAACGGCCTGGGGAAGTGCCTTGGGGTGGGGTGCCCATGTCATTACCACCTTCGGGCGATCGACAGTCTTGTGCTCCTCGATAGTGATGAGGTCGGCAAACGACTGCAACGGATGGCGTGTGGCGGCCTCCATGGAGAATACGGGCCGGCCTGAGTAGCGTATAAATTGGTTGATGATCTTTTCCTGATAGTCGTCTTCTTTCGACTCGAAGCGTGCGAATGAGCGCACACCTATCACGTCGCAGTAGCATCCCATCACGGGTATTGCCTCAAGAAGGTGTTCGGGCTTGTCGCCATCCATTATCACGCCGCGTTCTGTCTCAAGCTTCCAAGCGCCTTGGTTTACGTCGAGCACAATTACGTTCATGCCGAGGTTCATTGCGGCTTTCTGTGTGGAGAGGCGCGTGCGGAGCGATGAGTTGAAGAATATCATCAGCAATGTGCGGTTTTCACCGAGGTGTTTGTAGGCGAACCGGTTGGCTTTTACCTCAAGGGCTTCTGCGACGGCGCGGTCGAGCGGCCCGATGTCGTTGACGCAAGTGAAGTTCATTATATTATAATGTATTTATTGGTGGCGGACGCACCAAGGTGCGTCCCTACGTTGCAAAGATACGAATAAGTCGAGAGCAATGCCAAATTTATTTGACTGACGGGGGCTGGATTGTAATGGGGAAACAATGTTTTTTAACATGGAATATGAAATTTATTGTGGATTAATCGGCATTTAATTCTGCTGTTAATTCGGGGGGGTAATTTTGAACATTGTTTTTTTACTGCGGTATGCAAGCGTTGCAGCCGCGAATCATGTAGTTTAACTTTAATCAATATCATTTTTATGAATTTGAGATTTACGCAAATCGCAGCCGCAATGCTGCTCGGTGCCGGAGTGTCGGCAATGGCACAGGATGCACCGAATTATGTCGTGATTGCAGAGGGACCGACAACAGTTACCGAAAGCAAACTTGGCGATAACTTCGCCGGTATCGACGGTAATTCGCAAAACTCCCGTGGATGGTACGGATATGGTAATTTCAGCGGATGCCAGAATCTGAAATACACATTGCCTGAGGATTGCAGCGAGGTCTATTTCGAAATGGACATATGTGTTAACAATACAGAAATGGAGGCTGGTGCGCCTGTGTTTACCGATATTGTGTGGGGTGCCACCGAGGAGGGCGTATATAAAAACTTCGTAACCGGAGAAACTATAATTGAGAACGACAAAGAGAAAACATGGAAAGAGCCTGTTAACTATTTCTTCGTCCAGTTCCAGTATGCTGATGGTACAGGCGTCAGTGGTAATTGGACGTATGCCGATGCAGTTAATATGAATGAGTGCTATGCCGAATTTCTGAATAATCTGAAGATCGGCGAATGGGCGCATCTTTCTCTCCCCCTCTCGGCAAGTCCCAACTTTACGAAGATGGGTGCAAAGGACTTCAAGAATATTAATGTATACTTCGGCCGTATCTTCAATAATAAGTATGTATTCCAGGGAAAGAA
>CANPDS010000103.1 GCA_947573015.1 uncultured Muribaculum sp. | reverse complement strand
GCCGTGATATATGTATTACTGAGTATGAGCCACGTTCTATAAAATTATCGATAACAGGCAGCGGTGCGGCTTCGAAAGAGCAGGTACAGGAGATGTTGAGGCGCATTCTGAATATCCCGAGAGAGAGTCTGTTGCCTGAACTGGATGCTACCGACGCTCTTGCGGCTGCATTGTGTCATTATTATGAGTCAAAAAAGCCTGCTATTGCGAAGGGTCCTAAATCGTGGAAAGATTTTATTGCTAAAAATCCAGGACGTGTGCGCTGATCCATTTCCTTGACTAATTACTCGCGCAGATTCTACCTGCAAGTGCAAAATTAGGCAATAAATTTGAAGAACTCTGCGACCGGGGTTGAAAAACGTGTTTCAACCCCGGTCGTCTGTTTATTTTTATGATTATCTCTTTTAGCATTTGGTCAGAAATATCGTTGAAGTCGGTTCCCTTGGGTATATATTGCCTGATCAGTTTGTTGTGATATTCGTGACAGAAGCATTTTTTTTAATCCGCCCGGCTACCGCGATTCCAAACGTGATAACCATTGTTTCTGTAACATCCGGCACGTGGAGGCTCGCCACTACTCTTCACAGACTCATGACACCATGTGCATTGCCACCAGTATTGGTGTCCATCACCTGACGAGAAACCGAAAAGAGCTCTAAGGAACGGGTCGTCTGACGAACTCTTTGCTTTCTGTTTCGGGATAGTGTAAAACTCCTTGTTGAGAGCCATGGTCGGGGAAGCTGTTGCGTCCATACGGATATAATATGATGCCTCGTAGATGGCCTCGCCGGTATTATGTGCTAGCACTACCTTAACGCTGTCTGTCCCCTGATAGGGCATAATCCCCATGCCGTAAGACGAGGAATAATTTCTTTGCTGGTCTTTCAGATTGTAGGAAGCCGCTAAAATAGAATCAGATTCCAGCTGTAAAAACATAAGAATATGTTCATCGTTGTTTAACACACCCAATCTTCGGTTTCGAGGATTTTTGCCGGAATTAAAAATAGTGTCACACGCATTGCTCTTCAAATCATGACGCACAACGAGGGAGTCGTTGTTCAGGGAAAGAAAAATCTCATCCGGCTTTTCAATCAGCACTTTGTCGCCCGGCAAAAGATTGGATTTGATTTCAGCTTTTTTGTCGGCGCAGCCGGAAAGCAACATGCCGACCGACAATAAGACCAGTGATAAAGAATGTCTCATAATAATGAATTGGTTTATAACGGCCTACATCCTTTCAAGCGACTCGGCGATTTCTATGGCAGCAAAGATAACGCCTCAAACTGAAGAATCCAAATAGAAACGCACAGTTTTAGTCGTTTTAAGCTTAGAGCCATTCCTCTCTCCTCGAGAGGGGATGCCCGAGCGGCGGGGGCTGGCGAGTCAGCCCCCAAGAGTGGACACAGGCCGATGGATTTTTAAAGAGTAAGACTGCAATACAAAAAAAGGAGACCGTCGTCTCCCTGAGATTAACTAATTTTGTATTGCTACATGACAAAACATTTAACCTCGGAGCAAAGGTACGAAATTTACCTTGGCAGAAAAAGAGGATGGAGCAGAAGCCGTATCGCCCGGGAGACCGGAGTCCATCCGTCAACAATTAGCCGTGAGCTGCATCGCAACTGCAACTCCAACGGCGAGTATGTATGGTGCAACGCCCCTACCAAGGCGGACGCGCGCAAGCATGGAATGCAAGGCAACCATCGCAAACCGCCGGAACTCTGGTGGCGTATTGAGCAGATGATCATTGACGAGGACTGGTCTCCGGCCCAGATTGCAGGAGTTCTGCGCAATGAGGGAATCCATATCGTCAAGCAGACCATTTACAATCACGTTCACGCGGACACCTCCGGAAAGCTGGCCTCGCAATGCCCTATGAGCTGAAATATACGCGCAGAAGCAAATCTTTCCGTCCCACAAAAGCCACCAACATCGCCTAGCGCACAAGTATACACAAATGTTCCCCGGAGGCCGATGGCAACCGGATCGGCAATTGGGAAATGGATACTATTGTGGACTCTTACGGTCACGCAATCCTGACGCTGACTGAACGTTCCACGAATTTCATACTGATGGAAAAGCTGCCGTATGGCCGTAAAGCGATGCCTGTGGCGAGGACTGTCGCCAGGCTGCTGTTCCCTTGCCGCAGATCGTTGAAGACAATAACCACGGACAATGGTTGCGAGTTCGCGTCCCATCTTGAGATAACACGGCTGCTGTCAATGAAAGGACGTGAAAAAGTCGTGGTGTATTTTGCAGACTCATACTCATCGTGGCAGAAAGAAGCAATTGAAAACGCCAACAAGCTCATCAGAAAATACATCCCTAAGAAATCCAACTTCGATGACTTCTCTGACAAAAGGATCTTGGAGATACAGAAGAAAATTAACCGCAGACCTCGAGAAAAACTAAACTTTGACTCTCCTCTTATGTGATTTTTCCAGCATGTCGCTTAACTTTGCATTTGCTGTTGGACTCTCATTCGTGAATATTCGGATCGCGTATTGAAAAAATCTGTCAAAAAAAGTTTTGATTGTAAGGCGGAAATGCGTAACTTTGTGCGCAATTTTTCCGCACGGGCTTGAAGAAGTAGGCACGGGATGCCTCGCCTGACGGAGTTAACCATCAATACATTAATTACTTAAATGTACGCAATTGTAGAAATCCAGGGACAGCAGTTCAAGGCTGAGGCCGGTAAGTTCCTGTATGTTCACTACCTCGGCGACAAGAAAGAGGGTGAGACTGTAGAGTTTGACCGTGTACTTCTCGTAGACGCTGACGGTGATGTTAAGGTCGGTGCTCCTACCGTAGAAGGAGTAAAGGTTGTATGCGAAGTAGCCGTTCCCCTCGTTAAGGGCGATAAGGTAATCGTATTCAAGAAAAAGCGCCGCAAAGGCTATCGTCGTAAAAACGGCCATCGTCAGTGCTTCACCAAAGTGGTAATTAAAGAAATTGCTTAACCCCCTAAATCTTAAAAGAAAATGGCACATAAGAAAGGTGTAGGTAGTTCTAAGAACGGCCGCGAGTCAGAAAGCAAACGACTCGGTGTTAAGATTTTTGGCGGTCAGCACGCTAAAGCAGGCAACATTATCAAGCGTCAGCGTGGTACTGTTCACCATCCCGGTCTCAATGTAGGCATGGGTAAGGATCATACCATCTATGCTCTCGTTGATGGCGTTGTTGTATTTACCGAGGGCAAGAACGGCCGTCGTTTCATCAACATCGATCCCGCTGTTAAAGCCTGAGCTTTATCCGCCGATTAAAAACATTTGGGCGCATTCCCCGTCATATTTCCGACGTGGCATGTGCCCTTTTTGATTCCTTAGTTGTGTAGAATTTGATTTATGGAAAAGAAAGATCTAAGAATAGTGTTTCTCGGCACACCTGACTTCGCTGTGGAGAGTCTGCGCCGTCTTGTTGATGGTGGTTATAATGTAGTTGGAGTAGTCACTATGCCCGATAAGCCTGCCGGACGTGGTCACAAGATGCTTCAATCGCCGGTGAAGGAATTTGCTCTTGAGAATAACCTGCACCTTATGCAGCCACCAAAGCTTAAGGCTCAGGAATTTGTAGATGAATTGCGTGGTCTTGATGCCGATCTGTTTATCGTGATTGCGTTCCGTATGCTTCCGGAGGTGGTATGGTCGATGCCAAGGTTGGGTACATTTAATCTGCATGCTTCTCTGTTGCCGCGATATCGTGGGGCTGCTCCTATCAACTGGGCTGTAATGAATGGTGATAAGACTACCGGCGTTACTACGTTCTTCCTTAAACACGAGATAGATACCGGTGATGTCATTGACCAGAAGAGCATAGCTATTGGTGATGACGAGTGTGTGGGTGATGTTCATGACCGGTTGATGATGCTTGGCGCTGATCTTACAATCGATACTGTTGACCGCATACTTGCCGGTAATCTTACGGCTATGCCTCAGGATACTTTGGCCGGAGAGCCGACGCCTGCTCCTAAGATTTTCAAGGAGACCTGTGAGATCGACTGGTCACGTCCTGCGCAAGAAATTCACAATCATGTACGTGGTCTATCGCCATATCCTGCTGCATGGACTATGCTTCCGCGTGAGGATGGCGAACTCATAAATGCCAAGATATTCCAGACAAGACTTACAGATGAATCTTGTAGCGGTAGGGTATCAGGCTCACTACGTATTGACGGTGCTCATCTTTATGCCGCAACTGCTGATAAGTGGATTGAGATTCTGGCATTGCAGCCTGCTGGTAAGCGTCGTATGTCTGCTGATGAATTTCTGCGTGGGTATAAAGTGGCAACCGTGAAATAGAGAGTTCACATCAGGGTTATGTGGTAGTCCTGTATGATGGTATTGAAGTATGGGTGCTTCTTGCGCAGCACAGCATAAAACTCTGCATCAGTGAGCGATGTGGCCGTTGACTGCCCCTTGTTTAGTTCTATCGTTAGCTGCACCATGTCATTGCCCAGTTGATTGCGGAGTTCGCTAAGCAGCTCGCCTAAGTTCGACACTATACTCCCTTGTATCGCCTCACTCTCTACTGTTGCTACAAATGCATGTTCGCCACATCGGCGTGGTGCTGCATTGCGCATAGCATTCGTGAGCAGTTGTTCGGTTGGGTGCGCGTCGATGAAATGCTGCCACGCTTCGGCAAACTCCTGATCGGAAAACGCACGTGTGCGTGGCCCGGCTACTGGTGTCTGAGCCGACTTACTATGTGTGTCATTGGCCAGATGGGCTTTCGGATTGGTAATTGAGAATCCGGGTAGCCCACCTATTGTTGGTATTTTCGGGCGTGGGCCGATGGGAGCTTGAGCTTTTGTCTGGAGTGGCTGTTTCGGTTGTTGTGGTGATGTGGGTGCAGCTGTTGTTGATGCAACAGTTGGTGCTACTGTTGATTTCGGTTGCGCTGATGCCTGTTGTGTTACAGGAGTGTTTTGATTTGCAGGAATGTATGAGGCTTGTGTGTCGGCTGCTATTGAAGCTGCTTGTGTCGGTTGCGGCGCTTGGCCCGATGTGACTATCGGACGTAGCTGCCCCTCTCCGGCGCCGCTTTCAAGCGGGGAGGGGCTGAGTAATTGGCACAGTTTTATGAGTGTAAGCTCAATGAGGAATTGCTTATTGGTGGCTGTGCGGTAGTCGAGATCAGCTTTGTTGCAGAGCGACATGGCCGAATAGAGAAAAGCCGGCTGACATTTTGCCGCTACCTGAGCCAGAGCATTTCTTGCATCGTCGCTCGCTTCAAGCAGTGGCATTGTGCGTGGATCTTTTGCAACCATCAGGTCGCGCATGTGTTGGGCCAGTCCGTTAATGAAGAACAGCGAGTCAAAGCCTTTTTCGCGGATCTCTTTGTAGATGAGCAAAGCTTCCACGACGTTTCCAGTGAGGAATGTGTCGATAAGCCGGTTGTAATATTCGTAATCGAGTATATTCAGATTGTCGATGGCCGATTCGTATGTGACGTTGCCCATCGATGATGCAGCTACCTGATCAAATATCGATAAGGCATCGCGCATGGCTCCGTCGGCTTTGCGTGCTATGACATTGAGAGCTGCCGGATCAACTGTAATATTCTCTTGCGATGCTACATAGCTGAGATGGTCCACCATATCCTGAATGGTGATTCTGTTGAAGTCGTAGATCTGGCAACGTGACAATATAGTGGGGAGCACTTTGTGCTTCTCAGTAGTAGCGAGAATGAATATCACATAGGATGGGGGCTCTTCAAGTGTCTTCAGGAATGCATTGAATGCCTGTGATGACAGCATGTGAACCTCATCGATGATGAATACTCTGTATTTTGCATTGACCGGTGGTACCTGTACCTGATCAATGATATTTTTCATATCATCGATACCATTGTTGGATGCGGCATCGAGTTCGACTATATTGAGCGATGCTCCTTTGTTGAATTCTATGCATGATTCGCATTCATTACATGGTTCACCGTCGGCGGTACGGTGGCGACAGTTAATGGCCTTTGCAAAAATTCGGGCGCAAGAAGTCTTGCCCACGCCGCGCGATCCGCAAAACAGGTAGGCATGGGCAAGCCGGTTTTTGCTTATGGAATTGCGCAGTGTGGCCGTGAGCGCTTTTTGACCTACGACACTTGCGAATGTCGATGGTCGGTATTTGCGGGCCGACACTATATAGTTTTCCATGTGAGGGGTGATATGGGTGAGTAATGGGGAGATGCGATATGTCCCGCCGTCAGTAAAGTTTTAATATGGCTTCTCTAATGCCGGTATGTCGGTAAGCTTCATGTTAAACACCAAATTGGAGTATGGTGCCATTGTACTGTAGCCGTCTGCACCGTAGGCCGACTGATATGGGATCACTACTTCACAGGAATCGCCTACGTGCATATTCTGAAGTGCGATCTGCCATCCTGGCACTACTGCTGATACTTTTGTGATGAATACAGAGTCGGTTTGCAGATAGCTGGAGTCAAATGCCGTGCCATTATAGAAGCGTCCGATGTATTTCACGCTTACGGTTGATGTCAGGTAAGGTTTCAGATTGCCGGATGTCTCCGCACGGTCGTTGAACCAATGCATGAGCACATAGCTTCCTTGATCCGATTCCGGAACAACACGCGTGAAGTATAGTTCGGTAGAGCCTTCTACCGTGCGTTCTGCCTGCTCGGCAAGCCATGCGTTGTTTGCCTCACGCCTTTTGCGTTAGGTATCCCTGGTCGAGTAATCGTCGCCTCCGCATGATGTGAATGCTGAGGCGACGAGGGCCATACCTGTAAGTAATATGGGTAGTCTGTTCATTGTCGTTGTAATGATAAAGCTCTCAGAATTCAACTGTAGGAGCTGTCTGTGCACCTTCGGTAGCCTTGAACTGTGGTTTTGGAGTAAATCCGAACCATCCGGCATAGATCATCGTGGGGAATTTCTTGATGGCGGTATTGTACTCTTTCACAGCTTCGGTGTAGCGTCCGCGTGCCACGGTAATGCGGTTTTCAGTGCCTTCAAGCTGCACCTGGAGGTCGCGGAAGTTCTCGTTGGCCTTGAGGTCGGGATATGCTTCGCTTACAGCAAGTAGCGATTTTAGAGCGCCTGTGAGTTTATTCTGTGCTTGAGTGAATCGCTCAAGATTCTCTTCGGTGAGATCGTTTGCATCGATGTTGATGGCTGTGGCATTGGCTCTGGCCTGTGTCACTTCTGTAAAGGTCTTCTCTTCATGTGAGGCGTATCCCTTTACGGTGGCCACGAGGTTTGGAATCAAGTCGCTACGACGCTGATATTGATTCTCTACTTCTGCCCACTGCTGATCTACAGTCTGCTGTTGCTCTACGAGAGAGTTGTAGTTGCACGAGCTCAGGCCCATGATACAAGCGGCTCCGGTGGCTATGCTTATGATGCGTTGTCTGAGTGTCATTATGTATAGGTATTTATGGCTGGGAGGAATACCCCTCTGCTGCGTCAGCCAAGTTTACGCAGCAGGGAGTTGATGCTGACTGTGTCATGGATGAGACGATGGAGGTCTTCGACCTTCACACGCTTCTGCTCCATAGAGTCGCGTTCGCGGAGGGTTACTGTACCATCTTCGAGTGTCTGGTGGTCAACGGTAACGCAGAATGGTGTGCCGATGGCGTCCTGACGGCGATAGCGCTTGCCGATAGAGTCTTTTTCCTCGTAGTGAGTGGGGAAGTCAAACTTAAGGTCGTTGACTATTTCGCGGGCCTTTTCGGGAAGTCCGTCCTTGCGCACAAGGGGCATGACGGCACACTTCACGGGAGCAAGTGCCGGTGGAAGGTGGAGAACTACTCGCTTGTCGCCACCTTCAAGTTCCTGCTCCTCATAGCTTGAGCAGAGCACTGAAAGGAACATGCGGTCAACACCGATAGATGTCTCGATCACGTAGGGGGTATAGCTTTCGTTGAGTTCCGGATCGAAATACTGTATTTTCTTACCGGAGAATTTCTCATGCTGTGAGAGGTCGAAGTTGGTGCGGGAGTGAATGCCCTCTACTTCCTTGAAGCCGAAAGGCATCTCAAACTCGATGTCGGTAGCTGCGTTGGCATAATGGGCCAGCTTCTCGTGGTCGTGATAGCGGTATTTCTTGTCACCGAGACCGAGGGCCTTGTGCCATTTCAGACGGGTTTCTTTCCAGTTCTTGAACCATTCCAGTTCCTGGCCGGGGCGTACGAAGAATTGCATCTCCATCTGCTCAAATTCGCGCATGCGGAATATGAACTGACGTGCCACGATCTCGTTGCGGAATGCCTTACCGATCTGTGCGATACCGAAAGGTATGCGCATGCGGCCGGTTTTCTGTACATTGAGGTAGTTCACGAAAATACCTTGTGCTGTCTCCGGACGCAGAT
>CANPDS010000102.1 GCA_947573015.1 uncultured Muribaculum sp. | reverse complement strand
TTTAGGGATAGTGAGAGGGAGTCGAAAGTTTTGTTGGCCCTGATTGTCGGGTGTCTGTTAGTTATTTTGATATTGATATGTGTGATATTTTACCGTAGGGCGAAAGAACGCAGTGAATTAGCTGCTTCCAAGGAGGAGCTGGCTAAATCAAATGCTGTCAAGGAGGCCTATATCGGCCGTTTTATGTCGCTATGTTACATATATATGGATAAAATGGAGGAGGTGACAAAGATTGTATCTCGAAAGTTGGCTGCCGGACAGATTGAGGATCTATATCACATGATGAAAACAGGCAAGTTGGAGGATGAGCAACGCCAGCTGTTTTATAAGGAGTTTGATGATGCGTTTATCCATATATATCCTACATTTATCAATGATGTTAATGCTTTGATGAAAGATAGTGTGAAACTTGGCGATGCAGAGGGTGGTCATCTTACCCCCGAACTCCGTATACTTGCATTTATGCGTCTGGGAATAGACGACAGTAGCAAGATCGCTCGTTTTCTCAATCTTTCGGTCAACACTGTATATACCTATCGCAATAGAATGAAAAACCGTGCTCTTAATCGTGATGAATTTGAACGCCAGGTGATGCTTATCGGTCGGCTTTAAGTGTGAAAAATTCCATTTGATGTTGTAAAATCATTTATATTTCGATGTGAGGGGTATTTGATATTTTATGTTGATTATTAGATTGTTATAATTTAAAAAGTCTGTAATTATTTTATATTCTATCTTGATGCGTGCATCGTTGCGATAATTCGACGCTATCTTTGCATTGTCTAATAAAAAGACCTATGAAAAATCGCGTCTTTTAATAGATTTGATTGCGGAAAATCGCAACATGAGTTTTAGTTTTAGAAAAATGAATTAGGATAGTTTGTCGACACAGTATTTATGTGTCATTTTTAAGAAGAATGATGTTTTAGGTTTAAATTAGGGGTATTTAATTACCACAAAGCGAATCGCTCGTGAGAACGGTTCGCTTTGATTTTAATGGCGAATATGTCTGTTGGGTATTGGCTGACAAATGATATAGTACTTATGATTTATAAAACCCGAATAAAAGGCTTTAATGAGTGTAGTACAATGGTGGGAAATTTGTATCTTTGCACGCATGCGTAAAAATTTAATGTAATGACCGCATGCATGTCACAAATGACTGAACAGACTGGGAAACAACTTGTGCTTGACAAGCGCTATCTGCGCATGGCCCGGATATGGGCCGAGAATTCCTATTGCCGACGTCGGCAGGTGGGTGCTATTCTTGTTAAAGACCAGATGATCATATCTGACGGGTATAATGGTACGCCTGCCGGATTTGCCAATGTGTGTGAGGATGAAGATGGTTCTACAAAGCCATATGTACTACATGCGGAGGCTAATGCTATAACAAAAGTGGCGCGTAGTAGTAACTCAAGCGATGGATCTACTTTATATGTCACAGCCTCGCCCTGTATGGAATGTAGCAAACTCATTATTCAGGCAGGGATTAAAAGGGTTGTATTCAATGAACTTTACAGGCTTGCTGATGGCCTTGATCTACTGCGCAATGCCGGCATTGAGTGTATCCATCTTTCTGACATTGATTAATTCCTATCTTTATATATTTAGCCTCCCTCTTCTGATTCACAGACTTATACAATGAAGCGTATAAACAGACCACTGGCGTGGTTGCCACTTATTATTTCAGTCTCATTGGCTGCGGGCATTGTCGTTGGTGTATTTTTCAACAGCCGTTTTTATCTATCTCCCGGACAAAAAAAACTTGCTGATATTCTTTCTCTTATCTCCAATGACTATGTAGACCCGGTTGATGTAGACTCATTGATTGAGCTGACTCTTCCTGATCTGCTTGCCAATCTCGATCCGCATTCAAATTATATCCCTGCAGAGGATCTGAAAGCTGTAAACGATGAGCTCGAAGGCTCATTCAGTGGTATCGGCATATCATTCACAATGTTTACCGACACCATTACCGTCAATGAGGTGATACCTGGTGGCCCGTCAGAAAAAGCCGGACTGTTTCCGGGCGACCGCATCGTTACCATTAATGATTCGGTAGTTGCCGGAATGGGTATTCCTAATACTGAGATTGTCAAGAGACTGCGCGGCGATAAAGGCAGTGTGGTGAAACTTGGTGTCCGGAGATCCACAAGTAAGAAGTTGCTTAATTTTGAGGTGACGCGAGGCGATATTCCTGTCAATTCCGTCGATGCGGCCTACATGATTGATTCGATTACCGGATATATAAAGGTTAATAAATTTGGCCGTACCACATATGATGAGTTTCTTTCATCTTTGGCACGCCTTACAGGAAAAGGCGCTACTCAGTTTGTAGTGGATCTTCGCGGTAATGGTGGCGGGTATCTTGAGATGGCTATAATGATGGCTAATGAATTCCTTCCAGTCTCAGCTCCTATCGTAGAGACCCGTGGTCGTCATTATAGTGAGAATACAGCTATTGCCAGTGATGGCAACGGATCATTTCAGAATGCCGGTTTGGTGGTATTGCTTGATGAGTACTCTGCATCAGCCAGCGAGATATTTGCTGGAGCGATGCAGGATAATGATCGTGCCCTGATTGTAGGGCGACGCAGTTTCGGTAAGGGGCTTGTGCAACGTCAGGTCACGCTCCCCGACAGCAGTGCTTTGCGCCTCACAGTCCAGCGTTACTACACACCATCCGGACGATGCATTCAGAAAGACTATCGTCTCGGTGAACGTTCGGCATATGAACAGGAAATTCTCAACCGCTATGAACATGGCGAATTCTTTGCGTCCGACAGTATTCATCTGAACACTGATCTTGAATTCCATACAATCGGTGGACGTAAGGTTTATGGTGGGGGTGGCATCATGCCCGATGTTTTTGTTCCGAATGACACTGTTGGCATCTCGAGCTACTATATTAATGTGCTCAATGCCGGCTTACTTCAGAAATTTGCTTTCCAATTTGCCGATCGCAATCGTGATGCGCTCACCAAGGCTAAGTCTCTTGATGCCATGTTGCGGCTTCTTCCTCCTGACGATGAGCTTTTGGGGCAATTTGTCTCGTTTGCTTCTTCCAATGGTATCCCTGCACGTTGGTATTATATCAACATTTCCCAGCGCTTGATTGTTAATTATCTAAAAGCCCTGATTGCCAGTGACACCCTCGGACGCGAAACCTACTACCAGGTTGTCAATACTGACGACACTACTGTGCAACGTGCCTTGCGCGAATTGCGGGAAGGACATGCTATAGTGCCGGTAATGATGCAGATGCCGGATGCTGCCACTGCAAGTGAGGCTGAGGAACCACAAATTAATTGACAATGAGAAAGGAAGACATACGCAGCCATGTCAAGGCCCGTAAGGCCATGCTGACAGATGCCGAACGTCGTTTGGCTGCTGATTCAGTGTTTGCCGTGCTTGAAAATTCAGTGGCCTTCATGATGGCCGATAATATATTGCTCTATCATTCTTTGCCCGATGAACTTTCTACCCACGCATTCATCGAGAAATGGCATGACCGTAAGCATTTCTTCCTTCCGCGTGTCAACGGGGTAAATCTTGATATTCTTCCGTACAACCGTAGCACTTTGAGTCTCGGGGCTTTTCACATCGAAGAGCCTGAAGGCGATGATGTGACTGATATTTCCGAGATTGAACTTATCGTAGTGCCCGGTATTGCTTATGATCGGCACGGTAATCGTGTCGGGAGGGGTAAGGGCTATTATGACCGATTGCTTGCATCAACAAGAGCTACTAAAATTGGGGTAGGATATGATTTTCAGCTTGTGGATGAGATTGATGCCGAGCCTCATGATGTCGTGATGGATCTCATTGTCACCGAACATGAGATTATCCGTATCCCACATCGCCGTCGACGGTAACAATGGCAGTCATATTTCATTATCACAATCAAAGACAACGCGCATGACTCTTATCCGGAGAAACACATCACTTGCATCGGTAATCCTTCAGGAACCTTCGGTCATACCGGTCATTAACCGGTTTGGCATAAGGTTGGGGGTGAATAATGCTACTGTCGAACAGATTTGTATGGCCCACGCGCTTGATTGTAATTTCGTGCTCGCCCTGCTCAATACACTTGTCAACGAGGGGTATTTCCCGGAGAATCTCCTAATGAACTGTGGAGTGGGGGAAATCGCAGGCTATCTTGCTAAAGCGGATAATGATTGCCGGACGACACTCATGCAGAATGTGCGTGCGCATTTCGCTCGCCTCATGACTACAGTTACCGGCGAAAGCAATATGCCTATGATGCACTCGATGGCTGGCAATATGCTCACTACCCTTGACCGAGCTCTTGAAATAGAGCTTTCAACGGTAATACCGGCGCTAACATCCAGCGAACGTGATGAGGCATATCGGATAGTGGCCGCTCATGCTGAGGTGATGTCTGATTGCTGGAGCGAGGTCGCTGATCTGCGTAGCATGTTGGTAAATCTGGTCAACGGTGATATGGATACTAATTTGCTCTATGCCGTGATTGTAGCAGTGGGAGCGCTTGAAAAAGATCTGCGTCAGAACAATCGTCTGCGTCAGCGCATCATGTTGCCGTTGTTGGCCGGGCAAGAATCTTCATCACTATAATGACGGCCATATAAGATGAAGGCAGTCATTATAACATCCGATACGCCACGTGCTTTGGGGCTGAGGGGGATACTAAACCAATATTTTGATATTGATACGGTTATTTTGCGGCCCGGAAAAGATATATTGCCGGAACTTGATGATGAGGAGACTCCATCAACAATTTATATTGTCGATTCAGAGGTATATTACTCAGTAGGCGACTTCTTTATACCCCGTAGATCCCGTATTGTCGTCATTGGCTCACAACCTGGTATGTTTGCCATGAATCAGAGCGAGGGTGATCTTGTTGAGGAGTTGCGTGGTCGGTTGGATGATATGAGTGCGGTTGTTGTGGAACAGAGCGCACCAGGATTGTCGCAGCGCGAGGTGGAGGTATTGCGTCATATAGCTCTCGGCCACCTTAACAAGGAGATTGCCGATGCTCTCGGAATAAGCATAAATACGGTATTGTCACATCGCAAGAATATCACCTCCAAACTTGGTATCCGTTCTGCTTCTGGTCTTAGTGTATATGCCATGATGAACGGTTATCTCTAACCAAGAACTTTTATTGAGATTTTTTACATATTATCAATATGTGCGGTGTATGATATAGTCGAATATATCCATAAAGGCACTCCGTGTGGGAGTGTCAGGGAATTCGCTGATTATTTCTGCTGCTTCATCACGAAGTTTCTGCATGCGTCCGTAAGCATAATCAATACCTCCGGCGCGTTTTGCATAATCAATCAGACGTTCGATCTCTGATGGTGTGAGTTCATCGCGGCGCACAAGTTCATTCATTTCCTTGCTATCGGGCATGTCCTGACGGTGTAGGGCATACAGTAACGGGAGTGTCACTTTTCCCTCACGCAAGTCATTGCCTGTAGGCTTGCCAAGCTCACTGCTGTCGGAAAAATAGTCGAATATATCGTCACGTATCTGGAATGCCAATCCGATGAGGCGTCCGAATCTTTCCATGCGCTCTGTCTGATCCTTTGGAGCGTTGGTTGCCAATGCTCCCATACGCACGCATGCCACAAATAAAGATGCTGTCTTGTTGTCAATAACCTCAAGATAAGCATCTTCTTCAAAATGGTGGTTGCGAGCTTTGTTTATCTGGTCGATTTCTCCCAGTGAGAGTTGTCGTCCGAGGGCACCGATGGTGCTTATCATATCGAGATTGTCTGTGAGCAGGGCTTCCTGAAGCGACATGCTGACAAAGAAGTCGCCTACAAGTACTGCAATATGGTTGTCCCAGATCGCGTTGATGGTTGGCTGTCCACGGCGCAATGGAGTTTCATCAACTACATCATCATGTATCAGAGAAGCGTTGTGCAGCATTTCTATGGCCGCTGCCCCATGCATTGCAGTGGCGTTTATTCCGCCGAATAATTTTGCACTGAGCAACACCATTACCGGGCGTATCTGCTTTCCTTTGGTGGCAAGATAGTTGCTCACAATGTCGTTCATGAGTGGATTGGAGGTGTGGAGAGCGCACAGCATGCGCTCATTCAGCTCCTTAAGCTCGGGAGCGATGGTATGTAAAATATCTTCGAATGCGGTCATTGCGGCAAATTGTGGCACAAAATTAGTAAAAGTCTTAAATTCTTTATACTTTTATCGGCAATTAATTGAGTTAACGCCTATAAAATACCTCGCAGATGACAGAGAAAAAACTCTTTCTCCTTGATGCCTATGCGCTTATATATCGTGCTTACTATGCACTGATACGTGCTCCGCGTGTTACCTCTCAGGGCATGAATACATCGGCCATATTCGGCTTCGTGAATACCCTTGATCAAGTTCTTACAAAGGAGAATCCTACGCATATTGCTGTGTGTTTTGATCCGTCGGGACCGACGTTCCGTCATGAAATGTATCCTGAGTATAAGGCACAGCGCGAGAAGCAGCCGGAGGATATCACCAGATCGATACCATACATAAAGGATATAATCCGGGCATATGGTATTCCGGTGGTAGAGGTACCAGGTTATGAGGCAGATGATGTGATCGGAACTATCTCACGTCTTGCCGAGAAGGAAAACTTCATAACTTATATGATGACTCCGGATAAGGATTACGGACAGCTCGTCACCGACCGCGTGTTCATGCTCAAGCCTGCGGTGCGCGGTGCCGACATGGAGTTGCGTGGTCCGGCAGAAGTATGCGGGCGTTATGGCATAGACTCTCCATCGCAGGTGATCGACCTGCTTGCCCTTGAAGGTGACGCTGTCGACAATATTCCGGGCTGTCCTGGTGTAGGTGAGAAGACTGCTTCAAAACTTATTGGGGAGTGGGGGAGTGTGGAGAATCTGCTTGATCACACTGCAGATTTGAAGGGTGCTCTTCAGAAACGTGTTATCGAGAATGCTGATAAGATACGTTTTTCCAAAGTACTTGCCACGATCAAGACAGATGTTCCGGTTGATATCTCACTTGATGCCTTATGTCGTGTTAAGCCTGATACCGAAACCTTGTCGCGCATATATACCGAACTTGAATTCCGTAGTTTTATAAAAAAACTATCTGTAGGAGTATCCTCAGACGTCGCTTCCGCTACTGTATCTTATCAATCGTCAGAGGGTGAAATGGGCTCGTTGTTCGACTTTGACAATACTTCTGCGGGCTTATCCATGCAGGTGTCGCAGAGTTATGATGAGGCCAAGGTTTCGTATATGCAGTTATCTTCGGCAATTGAGATTGATTCTTTTGTAAAGCGTGCTATTTCCTCCGGTATGGTTGGGGTAGCTTCTTATGCTGTTGGAGAATGTGATATGACTTCACGATGGGTTGGCATTGCCTTGTCAATTGCATCCGGAGAGGCTGTCTACATTCCGCTTCCTGCTGATCCTGCTCTGCGGCATTCCATTGTTGGGCACCTCGCTCCGCTGTTTGGTGATAAGTCCGTGACAATTGTCAGTCACGATGTGAAGCGGGATATTATGTTGCTGCGCCGTGAAGGTGTGGATATGCATGCAGGATATTTTGATACCGGTATCGCTCATTATCTTCTTGAGCCGGAGATGAACCATGCGCTGCCGCGTGTTGCAGCAGCCTTTCTTTCATATCATACATTTGACTATGATGAGGGCTCGCGTCTTGCTCAGAAAGGAGAGGCTCTGCCTGCTGGAGAGGAGATGCTGCGTATATGTGAGGTAGCAGATATAACATTGCGATTGCGCAAGCCGTTGATGGAGCGTATCAATACCGATGGATTGGCTCACCTTATGGATGAGATTGAGTTGCCGCTTGTACGCGTTCTTGCCGATATGGAGTGGACTGGCGCCCGTATCGATGTGCATGCGCTCGCAGAACTGCAACGTCGTTTTTCCGCGCAACTTCATGCCATGGAAGAGGAGGCATATATACTTGCCGGTACGAAATTCAACATTGCCTCGCCCTCACAGGTTGGGGAGATACTGTTCGGTCATCTGGCTCTTGATCCTAAGGCAAAACGCACTAAGACCGGAGGTTATTCCACAACCGAGCAGATTCTTGATAAATATCGCGATGCACATCCGCTTGTCGGACTTATTTTGGACATCCGAGGTTTGCGTAAACTCCTTACTACCTACATAGAGGCTCTTCCGGCGCTTATCAATCCGGCGACAGGAAAGATACATACCACCTACAATCAGACGGTTACTGCTACTGGACGCATTTCATCTACAAATCCCAACTTGCAGAATATCCCTATCCGCACGGAAAATGGCCGAGAGATCCGCCGCGCGTTTATCGCCGATCCGGGATGTGTGTTCATGAGCGCTGATTATTCGCAGATTGAATTGCGTGTAATCGCAGATATATCAGGCGACAAG